>CAVAZS010000029.1:0-19383 GCA_963593385.1 Lachnospiraceae bacterium
AACAAGAACCAACTTCAAAATATTTCTTTTGACGTGGAGACCAAGCTTCTACATCGCAACTCTTAACTTTTAAGTCAGCTAAGTCACCAGAGCAACATTCTAATGTTCTTACTGGAATATCTAGAGATCTAAAGAAATCTACTGAGTTCTTCCATAATTGATCATACCAGTATTTTGAATCTTCAGGTTCACATACTACAACCATTTCTTGCTTTTCAAATTGGTGAACGCGATATAAACCTCTTTCTTCAATTCCATGTGCACCAACTTCTTTTCTAAAGCAAGGTGAATAAGAAGTTAATGTATAAGGTAAATCTTCTTTCTTAAGAATTTGTCCAATAAATCTACCAACCATTGAGTGTTCAGAAGTACCAATCAAATATAGGTCTTCACCTTCAATCTTGTACATCATGTTTTGCATTTCCGCAAAAGACATAACACCACTCACCACATCACCATGAATCATGAATGGTGGAATGAAATATGTAAATCCACGATCAATCATGAAGTCTCTAGCATAAGATAAGATAGCTGATTGAAGTCTAGCAATGTTTCCTTTTAAATAGTAGAAACCATTTCCTGAAGTCTTACCAGCTGAGTCAATATCTAATCCATCAAGCTTTTCTAAAATATCTGTGTGATATGGAACTTCAAATTCAGGAACAACAGGTTCACCATATTTTTCAATTTCAACATTTTCGGAATCATCTTTTCCAATAGGAACTGATGGGTCAATAATGTTAGGAATAACATACATTCTCTTTTTAATTTCTTCAGCAAGTTCTGCTTCTTTTGTTTCAAGAGCTGTCATTTCATCGCCCATCTCTTTAACTTTGTTTTTAGCAGCTTCAGCTTCTTCTTTTTTGCCATCATGCATCAATAAACCAATCTCTTTAGAGATTCTATTTCTTTCTGCACGTAATGCATCACCTTTTCCTTTAGCTTCTCTTACTTCTTTATCTAAAGCAATAACTTCATCAACTAAAGGTAACTTTTCGTCTTGGAATTTCTTTTTAATGTTTTCTTTTACTAATTCTGGATTCTCACGAATCAATTTGATATCTAACATATCTTCCTCCTCAAATAAAAAAACACCATTCAAAGGGACGATGTCAATCGCGGTGCCACCCTAATTATCAAATTGTTTCACGTGAAACAATTTAGATCTCTTCATTTATATGCATAACGGACATAACCGGAAAGTATTGGTTTCACTCAAGGGTGGATTTCATCACTTTTCTTGTCATCTTCCATCAACCGATAACTTTCTATAAAAGATACAGTAATTACTTATCCCTATCATCGTTTTCTATCTCATTTAAGCATTGTAAAAGTGGTTTGTCAAGATGATTCAATATGTGCTAGAATATGCTTAATTAAAGGTAAATATCGTGAAGAAAATTATTATATTATGCACTTGCATATTTTTATTAGTGGGTTGTTCAAAAACAACAAATCAAGAAACAACAGAAGATACATCTAATGGCCCAATTGTAGAAAAAGATACTAAGTCTGATGAAGAAAAAGTATTAGCTATGATCCAAGCTTGTGTCAAAAATTATAACGAAGATGATTTAGAAGAACTGCGTACTTATTACAAGTCAAATATTCCAAACTTACCATTAGAGATAGATTCACTGCCAGAAATAGAATCTCTTGATAATTTACAAGAGTTAACTGCTGAAGAAAACACAAATACATTCTATGAAGGAATGTATACCATAGATAAATATAAAATAATCTTTAAAGTCTACTACCCTTCTGGTGCTGACTTTTGGCCAAATGGAGAAATAGAATTTCAAATTGATCCAGAAACAGTTACTGTAGATGATCCTCAATATGAAGGATATCGCACATCATTAACTTATTTGTTATCAGAAGAAAATAATGTCATTGATATGCTATATGGAATCAATGCTGAAATAGCAGATGAACCTACACTAGATGATAGATATTATGAAGTGATTAGTATTAATGGAAAATCATATTCTTCAATACAAGAATTAAAAGATTATGCTGAATCCGTATTTACGACAGATTATTTAGAACAAAACTACTACCCTAATTCATTTAATAGTGAAACACCTGTTTATAAGGAACAAGATGGCAAACTTTATTGTTTAAGTTCTGATGTCACTCAACTTGTTTCTTATGAATATTGTCCAGATTATATCATTTATGTAAAAGATGAAAACGGAGTTATTAAAGTGAATTTATTAACAAAGGTAATGGATACAATTCTTCCAGATATTAAAGAAATTACAATGCATGAAACAGAAAATGGCTATCGATTAGCTTCTGCTGGATAAAGTGCACAAATAGATTATTACGTGTTTTGCGCATAAGAAAGGAGCTATATATGCCTAAAAGTACGGATAAGCAGGCTTACGAAAATAAATTAGCCTACAATAATGAATATAATCGCAAAAATTACAGATCTTTTTCCATTCGTTTTAATCGTGAAGATGAAAAGAAAATAATCAAGTGGCTTGAAAAAAAGAAAAATTTAAAACAATATTTAAAGACACTCATTGTAAGAGATATGAATGAGAATGCTTTAAATCATGAAATACAAGGAGAATAAATGGTTATTACAAATAGTTTTACTTATATTGCAGTTCTAATTTTTATTGCTGGTGGCTTACTTGCTTTACAAAAATATGCTAAATTAAAAATATTCAATATTATTCCACCACTAGTATGGATCTACATCATCAACATGATACTTTGTACAATGGGATTGTTTAATTCCGATGCATGTAGTGCAGCATATAGTTCACTTAAAAATAATATTTTATATGCAATGATATTTGTCATGTTACTACGTTGCGACTTCAGAAAGTTAGCTAAATTATCTGGAAGAATGATAGCGATATTTCTAAGTTGCTCATTTACAATTGGTATTGGATTTGTCGTTGGCTACCCTATTTTTAAGAATTTCCTAGGAACTGATACATGGGGTGCTGTTGCGGCATTATATGCTTCTTGGGTTGGTGGTAGTGCTAATATGGCTGCAATGCAAGATGCGTTACCTGTTGATGCAGGAGCTTATGGTTGTGCTTTAGCACTAGATACAGTTTGTTATTCATTATGGATTGCATTACTACTTCTAGCAGTTAAACATTCACAAAAATGGGATAAAGCAGTTAAAGCTGATACTTCAAAATTACAAGCTATTGCAGAAATTGCGAACAACGAAGTATCTAAAGAAAAACAACATACTACTTATTCTGATTGGATATTCTTACTTGGTTTATCCTTAGTTGTTTCAGCATTATCACAAACAGTTGGAAGAGAAATGCAAGTACTCTTATCTAATATCGGTTTATCCATGTTTGATAAAGGAACTTGTACTACCCTATTTGTTACAATACTTGGTCTAATGTGTGCAATGACACCACTTGGTAAATTGCCTGCAGTTGAAGAATTATCCAATGTATATTTATATATAGTTGTTTCATTGTTAGCTTCTGTTTCTACATTAACAGATTTAGTATCTGCACCAATGTGGATTGTGTTTGGTTTATTTGTATTATTGGTACACTCAATACTTATGTTTGTTTTAGCAAAAATATTCCACTTCGACTTATGCATGTGTTCTACAGCATCTGTTGCAAATATAGGTGGTGCCGCATCCGCTCCAATTATCGCATCAAGTTATCATGAATCTTATGCAGGTATTGGCGTGCTTATGGGAGTTCTAGGAGCAGCTCTTGGTAACTTCTTTGGCTTAGGAATGGGCGCAATCCTTCATTTATTTATTTAATAATTTTCGAAAAAGTGGAAACAAAATTGTCGAAAAAGTGGAAATAAAATTGTCGAAAAAGTGGAAATAAGCTTTAAACAATTCTATAATATATTTGCATATAAAGGAATAAAATTTATGGAATATATAAAAAGAATTATTGATAAATTAATTGATGATAGAGCAGAAGCTTTTAACGCCATTAATATTATTGGTCCTAAAGGATCAGGTAAAACATGTACAGCTAAGGAAAGGTGTAACACAATTATCGAATTTCAAGATGAGGAAAAAAGAGATGGTTATTTAGCAGTAGCTGAAACTTCGCCAAAATTATTTTTAAAAAATAAAAAACCTATTTTATTCGACGAATGGCAAGATGCTTCTAAAATATGGGGGACAATTAGAAAAGATTGTGATGATCATCCAGAAAATGTTGGAGAATATTTTCTAACTGGTTCATCAAGTAAGAAAATCAAAACACCTCATACAGGAACAGGAAGAATAACAGAGCTAACTATGTATCCTATGTCATTATACGAAACAGGCGAATCTAATGGCAAAATATCAATTAATGAAATAATTAATAACTGTAATTATGATATCGATGGTGATTCTTGTGATTTAAAACTTGAACAGTTATTTTTTGCTGCATGTAGAGGTGGATGGCCTCGTTGTTTGGCATTAAAAAGTGATAAAGCAAAACTTGAAATTGCAAAAGATTATTTTAATCAAATTTGTAATAGAGATATAAGTGCTATCGATAATACTAAAAGAAATAGTGAATGGACAAGAATACTTTTGTGGTCTTATGCAAGGAATATGGCAACAATGGCTAAAAGAAAAAATATATATGCGGATGTTAAAGCTACTCAAAATGTCACTGATAAAACCTTAGATAATTATGTTGAAAAGTTAGAAGAATTATTTGTAATAAAAGACATTGATGCATGGACGCCTCAAATACGCTCAAAAACATCAATACGCACTTCAAAAAAACATATATTTATAGACCCATCAATAGGTATAGCTGCACTTGGCATTAATCCTGATTACTTTAATAATGATTTAGACTTATTTGGACATGTTTTTGAAAATATAGTTTTAAGAGATTTATTAGTATATGCTCAAGCTCATAACGCAAGAGTAATGCATTATAGAGATGATTCAGGACTTGAGGCTGACGCTGTTTATCAGCTTCCAGATGGTAAATATGCTCTAATAGAAATTAAAATAGGAGCAAATAAGATACCTCAAGCTGAACAATCTCTATTAAAAATTAAAAATTTAATACAAGAATATAATAAAAATGCTTTAAAAGATAAAAATCATCCCCAACCAACATATAAAGAACCATCCGCTTTAATAATAATATGTGCGACGGCATCCATAGCTTATACAACTGATAATAATGTTAAAATAGTTCCTATTGGTTGTCTGCGTGATTAAAAATAAAAGTATAATGCAAAATTTTGTTAACTTATTTCCACATATAATTGCTGCATTATAGTAAACCATCGGTCAAATCGATGGTTTTTATTTTCGGTATAAACCTGCTCTCAGAGTTACAACCTACAGTGTCAAAGTTTCTTGCAACAAACACTATTTCTTTTTACCAATACACTGGACTTCCAATTCATTTTCTAGTAGCTCTGTTATTTGATTCTCTTTTAATTGATTTGTATATATTCATGTATATTTCACATATTTTTATTAACAAAAAAAGATCTTACCATGTATTCGATAAGATCCTTTTACATTACTAAAGTTTAATTGTTTTAGAAGCTTTTCCAGCTTTTTCTTGTGCACAAGATACAGTAATTTCTGTATTTGAATCAGCTTGTACTACCCATTCTAGTTTCTTTCTTGCATGAGCATTTTCCATTGTAGAAATATTTCCATAGAATGAAGTTCCTGTACGAGTACTTCCATAACCTTCTAAGTTACCAATATCTGTTGTTTCAAGTCCACTTACAACTTTGCATCCAGATATATTTACTAGAACTGGTTTGCTAATTCTTAGATTTTTAGCTTCTTCTGTTACATTTGTAGATAGATATCCAAGGTTACCAACAATAGCTGTAACTTTATATACACCATCTGTAACTTTTTCTGCTTTTAATGTATCAACAGTTAATCTAGGAACTACTTGAGCAAAGCGAAGCATAAATCTTGTCATTTGTTCAAGAACACCATTTAAGAAACTTTCAGGTGGATTTTGTTGTGTGAACTTGAAGTTGAATCCACCTATTTCAACATCACCAAATGTTTCATGATGGAATGGTTTCCAATCTTCATAATATTGAGGAGCATTCTCATTTACCCATTTCATGCAAGCAACGAAACGTTTCATCATATCATCAACGCTTTCCTTAGCTCTAGCATTAAAAATAAGAGGAACACCAGCACGTTTTGCTAAATCCCAAAGTTCAACAGTATATGCAACGATACCTTGTGATTGATAGCACCAGTCATCAAAAGCACCAGAATCATAATTAGCAGGATCAGCGATGAATGAATCATAAATATTTAATGGTTCATATCCTAATTCTTCTTTACCCATATTTGCAATTTCAATGAATTGCTTAATATCTTTTTGGTTTGCTGCATCAGCTGATTTTGTTCCAGGTGGATATAAAATTACACCACCACTAGTATGGTTAGTAGAAACACCACAAATATTAGGATGTTCAATTACCCAATCTGCCATAGCCTTTGTTTCAGGATTACATAATGGATATTTACCAGCTCCTGCTTGTCTATTTTCAGGGAACCAACCATAAGGATAGTTACGGTTAAAATCTAAAGTCCAATCTTCTTTCTTTTTCTTTAAATTTTCATCCCCAACAAATGGTTCAAATTCGCCTTCTGGATAAATGTCATAGAATTCTCCATCCACATCACTAGGATCTCTTCTAACCATAAGACTAGGATCATCTTTATCTTTCTTCCATGCTCCATATGGTGTAGGAATACGCATCATACGAATTGCACCATCGCCATCTAAATCTTCACTTCTTACACCACCCTTTTCTGGATTATGTACACGATTTACAGAACGAATAGAATAAGGTGTTGTTAAGTATGTTTCTGCTCCATCTGGAGAGATTCTAGGTACAACATAAATTGTCATTCGGTCAAGAATAGTTGTAATCACTTTATCTTCACCATAACCACTTAGTAATACATCAATCGCATGCATTGCGGCCATAGAACCAGTAACTTCACCAGCATGTGTATTTCCGTCAATATGGAATGCAGGTTTATCTAATGCATTACCAGTCTTTTTGTTTGTGATTGTCATAGCGTAAACATTACGTTTTTCTTCAGTAACGCAAATCACTTCTAAATCACATAGTTCAGGATACTTCTCTGCAAAATACTTCAAATCTTTTTCTAGCTCATCATATTTATAATAATGATCATATTGAAATGTTGTCTTCATATTCATCTCTCCTTTTTGTTAATTATAATGATAATTTCAAGCAAATCCATAGGCAGATGATTTTTCGCATATATAATTATATTGAAAAGAGGATTTATTATGTCGAGATACGATATTGTGATTATAGGAACAGGTCCTGCAGGACTAGAAGCTGCTATTACAGCTAAAATTAGAAATAAAAATATATTATTAATTGGTTCAAAAAATTCTAGTGCTAAAGTAGAGAAAGCTCATACTGTAGAAAACTATTTAGGTTTACCTCATATTAGTGGTATAGAAATGCAAAAAGCTTTTTTAGAACATACATCTAGTTTAGGAATAGAAATTACAGAAGATCAAGTAATTGCTGTATATAACATGTCTGATTACTTTATGATTCAAACAAAGACAAATTATTATGAAGCTAGTTCCGTTATCTTAGCTACTGGTGTATTAACAAGTAAACCTTATCCTAATGAAGAAACATTACTCGGTAAAGGTGTAAGTTATTGTGCTACATGTGATGGTGCTTTATATAAAAATAAGACAGTGGCAGTTATCGCAACAAGTAAAGAGGAAGAAGATGAAGTCTTATTCTTAAAAGAATATGTATCAAAAGTACACTACTTCCCTCTTTATAAAGATTATTCAGAATTAAAAGATATCGATATTCATGAAGAAAAACCATTAGAAATTATCGGTACAAATACTGTAGAAAAGCTTGTGACAGATAAAAATGAATATGAAATAGATGGTCTATTTATCTTAAGAGAATCTGTAGCTCCTAAACAATTAGTTCCAGGACTAGAAACAGATGGTCCTCATGCAAAAGTAAATCTAGATATGAGTACAAATATTCCTGGTGTATTTGCTTGTGGTGATATTGCAGGATTACCTTATCAATACATTAAATCTGCAGGACAAGGAAATGTTGCGGCATTAAGTGCTGTGAAATATCTTTCATCTAAAACTAAATAATTCTCTTCACTTATAAAATTTATATATGTTCTAAACATAATCAACTGTATTCTGAAAGGAGAAATAACTATGGCAAATAATAACTTTAAGGCAATGGAGTGCCCTGTATGCCATAAATATTACTTTGCAGAAAATAAAGATTTAGAAAAGAAAATACCTAATTTTGAAGATAACAACGGGAATTATTGTAAACATTGTGGATGGAAATATGATTTATTACAATACGAATATCCAGAGGTAGGTCATTTAACAAACGAATTGTCATTAAATGAGTACAAAAAATGGTATAAGAAAAAACTAGCTAAAAATCCATATTATGATTATACAAAAGAAAATCGTAAATCCGGACCACACACATGTCCTGTATGTGGAAAATATAAATTTCAAACTTTTGGATCCTTTGATATTTGTCCCTATTGTGGATGGGAAGATGATGATTTAATGGAAGATAATCCTGATGATTGGGCAGGTTGTGCAAATCCATTATGTTTAAATGATTATCGTAATGAATATCAAAAGCTAATAAGTGAAAATCCAAACTACAAATGGAAAAATGATTATAAAAGAAAATAAAAATATCAATATTTAAACCTATTGCATACCTGAAAAATTCTGTTATGCTTATAACATAGTTAGTTATAACTAACCGAGGTGAGCTATGTCATTAGAAAATGTTATACGTCAATGTGCCCCTACTATGGCAAATATTAAAACAGGTAGTTTATTTCCTGTTCCTTATACAACAAAAGAACAATTAGAAAAAGAAATACAGGAATTAAATTCTATTCTTGTCCCTAAAGGTTTGTATCTAATTCCCCTACGATATACAGATAAAAAGATTGCATTACTGTATATGTATCGGCCTGAACGTTTAAAACATGATTTATATACTGCAGATGCACAAGAAATATTAAAAGAAACAGGCTATTGTGAAGCTACAGCTGATGATTGTATTCTTCACTTAATGAATAGACTACAAGAAAATAATGAATTTCCACACGAAATAGGATTATTTCTAAGCTACCCTGTTGCTGACGTAAAAGGATTCATTCAAAATCATGCAAAAAACTTTAAATTCTCTGGTATGTGGAAAGTATATGGTGATGAAGATTTAGCGAAAGACTTATTCAATAAATTTAAGAAATGTACAGATATTTATTGTAATAGTTGGAACCAAGGAATGAGTTTTGATAAACTCGCTGTTTCTTCTTAGAAGGTTAATTCCTTCTTTTTTTATTTCTCTTAGATGCATTTTATGAACAAAGTTATATAAAACTAACTATAATAGTTACTTATTAGGGGGAAAGATATGTTATTACTAGATAAAACATTAATGAAACTATCCAAAGGTTTATGGGGTTGGATTATCGCAATTGTTGTTGTTCGTTTCTTATCTCTTGTAGGTATTACATATTTTGCTAAATATATTTCTTTATTTTTAGGACAAATATTCTCATCTACAATAGATACTAGTGAATTAAACAATGTTATTTTAATGGCTTTTTTAGCTTCTTTACTAACTTTAGTAGCACAACTTATTCAAGGGGAATTAGAGTATCGTTGTAATGCACAAGCTAGAATCAGTTTAAGAAAGATTATATTCAATCAAGTATTAAATTTAGATGTAGGTTATATTGAAAAGATTGGTCCAGTATCTGCTATTACAAGTAGCTTAGATGCTGTAGAACAAATCACAATATATTATTCTACTTATATTCCTAGTTTATTATCCGCAATAGTAGCGCCTATCTTTTTATTCTTTCAATTGAAAGATACTTCACTATTTACCGCAACAGTATTACTTGTTGTTTCTCTTTGCTTATTACCTTTAAATAATATTTTTAGAGGTAAAATAGAAAAATTAAGAAAGTCTTATTGGCATTCAGTAGAAGATATTAGTGCTTATTATTTAGATAGTTTAAAAGGATTAACAACATTAAAATTATTTGAACAAAATAAAAAACATGAACAAGTATTATCTGTAAAAGCAAACCAATTAAATATTGATATCAATAAATTTATGAAGATTAACTTCACTTCTTTCTTATTAACAGAAGGTATTATTTATGGTGCAATTATTGTTTGTCTAATCTATACAGCAAATGAATTACATCAAGGTATCTTATCAATTGGTAGTGGATTAACAGTTTTATTACTATCCTATAGTTATTTTTCCTCTATTAGAACATTAATGAGCGCAACACATAATGCATTAACTGCTGTATCTGCCGCACAAAAATTAGATGATATTTTAACGATTGATACAAGTCGTCCATATGATACAAGTATTCCTAATGATCCAACAAACTTCGATGGAATCTTATTTAAAAATATTAACTTTTCTTATACAAAAGAAAAACAAATACTTAAAGACATTAACTTAACTATTCCTAGAGGTAGTGTAGTTGCGTTAGCTGGATTAAGTGGTTGTGGTAAAAGTACATTAGCTTCATTAATTATGAGATTTGTTGATGCTAGTTCTGGTGATATTTATATCGAAGGAAAGCACTATAATGCAATGGCTATTTCTGAACTAAGAAAGAAAATCATCTTAGTACCACAAAGTGTATATTTATTTACTGGTACAATTCGAGATAATTTACTATTAGCTGACCCTAATGCGACTGATGAAAAATTATTAGAAGTTTTAGATGAGGTAAAACTAAAAGATTTCGTATTAAGTTTAGAAAACGGATTAGATTCTAGTGTTGGTGATAGTGGTTCTAGATTATCTGGTGGACAAAGACAAAAAATTGGTATTGCTAGAGCTTTATTATCTAACGCTCCTTATATCATTTTTGATGAAGCAACATCTGCTGTAGATAGTGATAGTGAACAAGAAATCTGGAAGTGTATTGAAGAATTATCTAATACAAAAACATTAATCATTATTTCTCATCGTTTATCTACAATTAAAAATGCCAATATCATTTATATGCTAGAAAACGGTCAAATATTAGAATCTGGTAATCATGAAGAGCTCATGAAGAATAAACAACTATATTATCGTTTAGTAACTGAACAAGATGCTCTAGAAAGGATGGCTTAATATGAAGAAACAATTTACTTATTCATTATCTACAATAATTAAGCGCTTGTTTAACTTTGCTAAACCAATTAAATCTTATTTAATTATTTCTACACTTGCGTCTATTATTGGCAATTTAAGTCATGTTGGATTAATGGGATTTGGATCTCTATACCTTTTATCTATGGCTAATCGTTTAAATTCTAATCCTACAACATGGTTAATACTTACGATTATTTCTGCAGCATTAATCGCAATATGTAGATATCTAGAAGGTGTATATTCTCATATTGGAGCGTATGGTGTACTTGCAAGTTTAAGAGTTCATTTATTTACAGTTATCGACAATATCTCCCCTGCTTTTCTAATAGATCGTAAAAAAGGTGACTTAATGTCTATTGCGGTAAATGATATAGAAACATTAGAATTCTTCTTTGCTCATACAATAGGACCAATGTTTACCGTTATCTTATTACCACTTGTAACACTTGTATTAGCTTATAATATTCATCCATATTATTTCTGGGTATTACTTCCTTTATTTATTTTAATTTCAATCATTATTCCTTTGATTGCCTTAAAAGCTGGTAAGAATATTGGTATGAATTACCGTAAATCATTAGGTGAATTAAAATCATTAATCTTAGAAAGTGTTTATGGTATTAGAGATATTCAAATTTATAACAATGGGGATAAACGTTTAGAAGAAATACTAGATGAAAATAGAAAAGTAAATAAAGCATCACATGGTTTAACCATTCATCAACAAATCTTAACTAGTGTTCCAAATTTCTTTATTTATATTGCTAGAATATCAATTATTGTTATCGCTGCATATTTGATATCAAAGAATATCAATAATCCTACAGGAACGATATTAATTTCATTTGTCGCTGCAGCATCATTTTCTTCTACATTCTCTTTAACATTTGTTGTTACACATCTTTTAGAAGCATTCGCTGCAGCAGAAAGAATCTTTATCATTGAAGATACTGTACCTAATGTAAACGAAATAGCTCAACCTAAAACTTGTGGAACAATAGAAGAAATACATTTTGATAACGTTTCATTCACTTATCCTAATACAGATGTACAAGTATTAAATGAATTAAATCTAAGTATAAAAAAAGGTGAAAAGATTGGTATATTTGGACCTAGCGGTATTGGTAAATCTACATTATTTAGATTATTACTTCGTTTCTATGATCCTAGTGTTGGTGAAATAACATTCAATAATATTGATTTAAGAGATTTATCTTTTAAAGAAATTCATCAAAGAATTGGTATGCTTGAACAAGAAACATATTTATTCGATGATACCATCAAAAATAACATCGCTATTGCTAAGGAAGATGCGACTTTAGAAGAAATAAAGTTAGCAGCTAAAAGAGCAGGTATTAGTGATGTAATCGAATCATTACCTGATGGTTATGAAACACAAATGGGTCAAATGTCATCTAGATTAAGTGGTGGTGAAAAACAAAGAATCGGCATTGCAAGAATCATGCTAGCATGTCCTGATATCATCGTTATGGATGAACCAACAAGTGCATTAGACGCATTCCATGAAAAAGAAATGTTACATACATTAAAAACTGAATATAGTGATTCTACATGGCTCATTATTTCTCATAGAATGTCTACCCTAACTTATTGTGATAAATTATATAAGTTAGAAAATGGAAAGCTAACCGAAATCAAAAAATAACGAATCGAAAATTAAAACTCATATTTGAATTGAATATGAGTTTTAATTTTCAGTTAATAAAAATGCCATATATAAAGGTAATGTTAATAATTGATCATTCTTTCCAATATTATAATCACCAAGTTTAATTGCGCTATTCACATGATATTTTGAAGGATTACTTAATATTGTTTTTGTACTCTTCGTGTTACCAGATGTTGCTTTCACTTCTACTAGTGTTACTTCACCTTTATAACGCATAACAAAATCAATTTCTAAACCGCTATCTTTATGAAAATAATATAGCTTTCTCCCCATTTTATAGAAAATATCCGCAATATAATTTTCAAAAATAGCCCCTTTATACCCTAAAAGATTACCTTGTAATATATCAAATTGTGTACCATCTTCTAAAGTGCTAACTAATAAACCAATATCGCACATGTAAACCTTAAAGATATCTTTTTCAGCATTTCCATCGAGTGGCAATTCAAGTGTAGATAAATTATAACAACGTGAAATAATTCCTGCATTTTCAATCCATTGTAAAGATCCTTCGAATTTAGTGGCTGTTCCTCCTCTTTTAACAACAGAATATTGAAACTTTTTATTTTCTTTAGCTAATTGTTTAGGAATAGATTCAAAGCATTCTTTAATACATCCTTTATCTTTATTATCAGCATATTTCAACATATCATCAGAATAAGAACGAATTATATTTCTTTGTAAATTTAAAACAAGATTCATATTTTTATTATTTACAAAGGATTGAACTACTTCTGGCATTCCTCCAACGGTTATATATTGTAAAAGTAATTGTCTAAGTTTATCATGCAATGCTTGTGGAACTATCGATTCATCTATTAAACATTTTTTTAATAAACTTATAATATCTTCATTAATATCGTTAGCCCATAAAAATTCTTCAAAATCCATTGGATACATATCAATTATTGTTTCATAACCTACTGGAATAGAGGTAGGACTTGTCTTATAGCCGCTTACCCCCAATAAAGAACCAGTACAAATTACATCATATCTTTTATCTAAGCAAAAAAACTTTAAAGCTGTTCGTGCTTCAGGGCATTCTTGTATTTCATCTAAAATGATGATTGTTTTATTTTTTTCAAATATAGCTTCTTTACCTAGTAAAGCAGACATCATCATCGTGATATGATCTACTTCCAAAGAATCTGAAAATATAGAAGAATAAGTTTTATTTTCGAAAAAATTTAAATATACTACGTGTTTATAATTCTCTTTTGCAAATTTTAATACAGATGCAGTTTTACCACATTGTCTACAGCCTTTAATAATAAGAGGTTTATGATTGATATCTTCTTTCCAATTCAATAATTTTTTTTCTATTTTCCTTTGAAGCATAATTTTCTCCTGTTTATCTATATATAATCAAAAGAAATCAATTTTTTCAAGCGACTTTTTTAGAAAATAGCAATTTTTTTAAGGGAGTTTTTTTTGAAATCTGCAACTTTTTCAAGCGACTTTTATTTATTCAGCTAGGTATTTCTTTAAATTGTCTAAACAAGCTAGTGTATCGTTATAACCTAAATAGTAAAGATCACCTAATTTTTCCATATCACTTTCCACTCTACTAACAGTAATTGGACAAGATGGAGCTATTGTAAATATTCTATTTTCTTCTGTTAACTTTACTATCTCATCACATTCTCGGTTATATTCTATTTTTGAAGAAGCTAAACTATTCGCGAACATTGGATAATTTTTGTAAACGTGAAATGCCGGCATCATCATTTCATCTGCTTTTCTAAAATCTAAAGGTCTAGTTCTTACAACGATAATTTTCTTATAATGATTTTGTATAGCCCATTCGTATGGAATTGCTTTAGAACAACCACCATCTAAATATGGAACACCATCAATCATAACCATCTTAGATACATAAGGCATAGATGCTGAAGCTTGTATACCTTTTAGAATGTTAGAACACTTTCCTTTTTCAAAATATGAAGGTTCTCCATTATTACAATTCGTAGCTTCTACAATAAATCTTCTTTCTGGATTCCAAAAATATTCTAGATTCATTGGATCACTACTATTGATTTGATCTAATACAAAATCAAATCCGATAATTCCTTTATTATGTTGATATGCTTTTATTCCTACATATCTAGAATCATGTCTATATCTAAGATTAATACGTGCAGATCTTCCTATATTTCCTGAAACATAATTCAAACCATTTAGCGCTCCTGCACTTACTCCTATCGTACAAGATAAATTAATACCATTTTGCATTAAAGCATCTGTTACACCTGATGTATATAATCCTCTAAATGCTCCACCTTCTAAAACTAAACATCCTTCTGTCAATTCATTACTAGCTATACCATTAGGTAACTCATCTATCTTTGAATATACTTTCATAATTTTTTATCCCCTATTACATAAAAATTATAATTCTTTGTAAATTATAGATAATAAACAAAACCTTAATTTTGCATAATAAAAGAATGATACAGATTTCATTCCATATCATTCTTTAATTTATTTTTGATTTAGAAACTATTTGTTGTCTTCATCAATAGAGTTAGCAGCTGTTCTACCTGAAACTAAGATTTCAACGATAGCGTTACCACCAAGTCTGTTACCACCGTGGATACCACCTGTAACTTCACCAGCAGCATATAAACCGCTAATTACATTACCATCTGTATCTAGAACGTGACGTTCTGTATCAACAACTAGACCACCCATTGTATGGTGTGTAGATGGAGCCATGATTCTAATACGTAACATTTCGCCTTCAAGTTTGTATTCGCCATCTTCTGTAACTGTACCAACAGTTGTAGTAGCAGCACTCTTATGAATACCATCAGCTGGTGTTTCGTTATTTAAATAAGCTTCATCATATTGTTTGATTGTAGCGTAGATTTCTTCTGGATCAGCTTCCATACCATATTCATCAAGAACTGCTTGCATTTCTTCAGCACTGGAAACGTAGTATACTCTACCTTCTACATCGTCATGAGAAATTTCAACAACTTGTCCTTTTTCATATGTATCATATGGATAAGGAATACCAATAGCTGTATTAGCATTTGTGATTTCTAGGAATACACCATTTACACCATTATATGTAATACCATTTGCAAATTCACCAAGAGATAATACGTCTCTTTCAGCTGATTCATCAACGAATCTCTTACCTGTTGTTGGGTTGATATAAACTGCATATTGGCCACCACCAAATGCTAAGTTACCATTGTCAATCCAAGAAATAGGCATCATTTGAGCAAAGCCCATACCTGTAACAGCAGCACCAACTTCTTCACCCATTGTGATACCATCACCTTGTAGTGATGAACGGTTAGTAGTCTTAATATTTTCTGTTACATAACTTGAATCCCAGTATTCGTTGTTTTCAACAACCATGCTTACATTAGCAGCAAATCCACCTGTAGCAAGAACTACACCTTTATTTGCATGTACTGTAACTTCTGTTCCATCAGATTGAGTAGCTTTAACGCCAGTTACTTTTCCATCTTCAACGATTAGAGAGTTAGCTGTTGTTCTAGTTAGAATTTCATTTCCTTCTTTACTTTCAACTGTAGTCTTTAGAGGAACGAAATATGTACCCCAGTTACCTGACATTTCAGCAACACCGTCGCCATCCATATCACAACCTAGGTTTTGGTTTTCTCTGTACCATAGAGCACCGATAAGTGTTAATTGTTTACCATCTGCAAACATTGAACCTTGATCTTCTAACCATTCTTTTAGACCTTGTCCACCTTCAACGAATTGACTTACTAGATCATAATCACCATAAATCCATTCTGTACCATCAGCGTTTTGTCTTAATCCACCATAGTATGTTTGGAAGATATGTAAGTTAACTGTAGAGAATAATGTTAAGTCTGATTCTTTAGCACCAGCAGCAATCTTAGCATCTGCATAATCTACATATGCTTTAATTTCTTTCTTTAATGCTTGTAATGTTGATAAGTATTCAGCATGTACACCAGCATTAGCTAGTTCATCAATTTCACCAGCTACATATTCATGTGTATCAAAGTATGAAGCATCAAATGGTTCTTCAGACCAATTTAAAATTGTCTTTAATACATCAAGTTGTCCTTGAGAAGCTTTAACTTTGTCATATGTTTGACCATTGTATTCCCAAGTACCTGTTGTAGCATCTGGATCACTTTCATCCCATACTAGATATGGCATTACTGATTGATATTGACCACCAGAAACTAATGTATTACCACCAATTTCAGCGTTTTCTTCGATAACTACTACGCTATCACCATTTTGTGTTGCTTGAGCAGCAGCAGCCATACCAGCGCCACCTGCACCAACAACTACTACATCAGCAGTTTTTTCAATAGCATCTTGAGCTTCGTGAACTACTGTATTCTTTTTGAATCCATCTAAGTCACTTGCTCCAGCTGCTTCAGCTGCTTCATTTACAGCATTCTTTAAGCCACGGCTTGTGAATGTAGCACCACTTACTGCATCTACTCCACTACCATTAGCTTCTAGCATATCAGCAATCATGATATCGTAAGCAACATTACCAACGTGATCAGTTTCACTTGTTGTAGTAACTTCGATACTTTCAATCTTGTCATCTCCAAATGTTACAGATACTTCGATTGGTCCATTGTAACCTTCACCTGTTCCAGTATATGTACCAGCTGTATAAGTTACATCAACATTTCCTGTTGAGCTTTCACTTGTATCTCCACTTTCTGCTTTTGCAATTGCGGCTGCAGCTGCTTCTTTGATACCAGTTGATGTTACTGTAGCTCCTGTTACTCCATCAATTTCTGCACTTTGTGCTTTCTTAATTTGTTCTGCAAGTTCTTCTAATGCAGCTCCACCTACTGTTTCAGTTTCATCTGGTCCTTCGCAAGTAACATCAGTGATTGTTTTTCCATCTGTTGTTACTGTTACTGTAACTGTTCCACCGAAACCTTGTGCTTCAGCTGAATATGTACCAGCAGTATATTTACCTGTTTCACTACTTGATGATGAACAAGCAACCATACTACTAGCCATGAAGACAGCTAAAAGTATATTTGTTAATTTCTTCATTATTTTCCTCCCTAGTTCGATAAATAACAAACTACATATATTATAGGATATGTTCAGTATTTCACAAGAATTAATTTTCACAGAATTTTCACAAATCATATATATTTTTTTAATATAATTATTAATTTGTTTGTTAATTAAAGGAAAATTAATAGAATATATATGTTAGAAATCTTGGAGAAAATTATGTTAAGAGATAAGTACAAAGATGGTATTACAATTGATGAATTAGCTGATATTCATCCTTCTTTATATATACTAGTCGATATAAGAGATCAAACATCTCATGAATATGGTTCTATTCCTAATTCGATTTGTATACCTGATATTTTAGAACAAGCTATAGAACATAAATTAGATTCTTCTAAAACATATGTTTTATATTGTATGAATGGTAGAAATAGTATTAGTTTAGTTTATGAACTTGTTCGCTTAGGTTATGATGCTATAGATTTATTAAATGGTTATTCAGGTTACTTAGAAAAATCAATGTTATTCTTTGATGATTCTATACAATATAAAGCTGAAAGAAGTATTATTAAAACTTATCATAAAGAATTAATGTCTCCATTTCTTAGAGCGTTAGACAGATATCAACTAATACAAGAAGGCGATAAGATTGCAGTATGTATTTCTGGTGGTAAAGACTCCATGATTATGGCTAAACTATTCCAAGAAGTTCATAAATTTACTAAAGTAAAATTTGATCTTGTTTTTTTAGTCATGGATCCAGGTTATAGCGACTTAAATCGTAAAGTCATTGAATATAATGCAAAGGTATTAGGTGTACCTATTACTATATTTGAATCTCGTATTTTTGATGTTGTCTACAACATGGAAAAATCTCCTTGTTATATCTGTGCAAGAATGAGAAGAGGTCATCTTTACAATAAAGCAAAAGAATTAGGATGTAATAAGATTGCTTTAGGTCATCATTATGACGATGTAATTGAAACAATTCTTATGGGAATGATGTATGCAGGCCAAATCCAAACAATGATGCCTAAACTAAAAAGTGAACATTTTGATGGTATGGAACTTATTCGACCAATGTACCTAATTCGTGAAGCAGATATTATGAAATGGCGTGATTATAATAATTTACATTTCATTCAATGCGCATGTCACTTTACGGATACATGTTCATCATGTAGAGAAGATGGCACATCTAACTCAAAACGAATGGAAACGAAGAAATTAATCGAAGAATTAAAGAAAACGAATCCTGTTATTGAAAAGAATATATTTAAAAGCGTAGAAAATATTAATTTACATAATATTATTGCCTATAAAACAGATGATGGATGGCATAACTTTTTAGATGATTATGATGAGTATAAGAATAATAAATAAGTAAGAATGTAAAAAATGTTGTTATAGACATTAAAAACATAGTAAAAAATGTTATAATTCACCTATAAAACATAGTAAAAAATGTT
>CAVAZS010000030.1:0-19366 GCA_963593385.1 Lachnospiraceae bacterium
TGTAAACTAGTATCAATCATAGCTAAATTATAAAATGAGCAGAAAACTTTGTCTCGGCTCAATGATTAGTTATAGTCACGATAGTGACTTTTTTTAATACTACGTTTTATAGGAAGAGCAGTCTGAATAAAATTAGGCATAGAAGAATTGATAATCATCATGCCAGAGTGAAAAGAAACATTTTTGGTATTGTCTAAATTATTTTGACTAAAAATTGACTCTTGTACGATTGGAGTAAGTTTATTAGAATTCATATGGAATACCTTTCTATTTTTGTCGAAATTTATTTTAAGGTATTCCTTTTTTATTTTCTATTATTTACTTATTCCATACACAAATTTCGGGATTGATCCAAAAAAATTGCAAAGGCTTATGACGCTGAGTATGTAGAAATCTAATAATCAAGAGGAGGATGCTCCTGAAGCACTTAAAAAACTAAGAGAATTAGCTCAATAATTGTCACAAAACTTCTTACATCAAGTGTAGGAAGTTTTTATTTTTGAAAATAGGTGATTGCTATGAGAACGGTTAAGCAACGACGATATTGTTAAGGGATTTTATGTATTTTTGATATAATGATTATAAGAAATATTTATAGGGTGGGGTGTTCTTATGACAAATAATGGTATTTCTAATGATTTGATAGATGTTGACATTGTGAAAATTTTAGAAAGAAATTATAATTTCAAAATTGATTTATTAGCAGAATGGTTTGATATTTCGCTAGCTGATGTGCAAAAAATTTTAGGGTCTACTAATACATGTAAATGGGAAACTGATTTTTTAGCTAAAGATGAGCGTGCAACAATAACTGAAATGGTTAATAAAAAAATATATTTCAAACAAACTTTAACTAGTAAATACTATTTATTAAATAATATGAAAAATGATTGTGTATTTCTTATTGTGAATTCCAATAAAGTAAAATGCATTTTTCAAAAAAAACTTCCAGGAACATTGCCTGCGCTAATAAAAGATGGAAAATTAAATTTATTAACGGAAGAAGAAGCAAAAGTTTATGATGATTTAGTGGAGGAAGCAATTGTTAAGAAGAAAAATTATATAAAACCTTTAAATTCATCAAAATTTAAATTTTTTGCAGAAAATAGAAATTTGTCGTTAAAAGATTATGCAAAAGTTGTTTATAACAAACCGTATTGTGACAAAAATTTCAAAACAGATAAAGAAATTATTTCTGAACTTGAAAATTATTCGACAAATAGTGTGATAGATATAGATTCGATTCCTAATAATCATTGGATATATAAGTATGTTGATAAATTAAAATTCAAATCTTTAAACGATTTAGTAGTTTTTTATGGTTATAGTGTTGATAATCAATTAGTAGAAAATTCTAAATTACCTCAACATGATGTTTTTGATGTTGAAGAAGACATGAAAGAAAAAAACGATACATCTGATTCAAATAATATTCATTATATTTTTAATCATTATCCTCTTTTAGGTAGCTATATTTTTAAAGAAAACGAATTGAAAAAGTTATATATAAAGAGTTCTAAAATTCTTGAAGATAAAAGAAAAGATAATTCATATCATCTATCATCATTAGATAAAATGTGTGTTGCATTAGCTGTTATTAATTATTGCAAGGAATGGGATTCGGAAGATGAAACGGGATTTTGGAGTTTTATTACAAGTCAATTTGGATATCTGGATGATACAAATAATATACGTTCAATACTATGCGAATGTGTTAAAGATGGTCTAGAAGAAAATAACAGATGGTTTTTTGGTGAAAAAAATAATAATGCATATAAGTCTTCAATCGTAATTCATTCTTTTGCTACAAAAAAATCATGGATTTATTTTTGCGATTTTTTATTTAATTTTTATAAAGAAAATTTGAATTATAAATATATTCATAATGATCCATTAATAAATGTAATGATTTCTTACCTTCAAAATAAAATTATAGATCCAACAGAAAAAATAGATGAAATTAAAATCAGTTCAAATACATATCAATTTAGAGAAGGATTGAAAAAATTAATTATATACAGACCTAAATATTTTACTAAATTAGTTCATGTAATGTTAAAACATATAGATGATATTTATTGGAATAACGATAATTCTACATCATGTTATGAAGAAAAATTATGCGATGAGTGGATGAAACAAAAAATAGAAAAAATTTATTTCGGTAGAAATACTAATCGTTCAGAAAATAAAAAGAATATTGCTTTAGATTATTCTAGAATTACTCCAAGTTATCAACTGAATGATGAAAAAATATTCATCAATTTTCCAGATATCAGATTGCAAAAAAATGATATTTCCTCTGCATGTGTAAATATTTATTGTGATGATAACTTGATAGATACAAAAGCGCTTGAATTTTATGGAAATAAATTAGGCAAAACTATAAAAGAATTTTCGCTTAACGTGAATGACTATAGAAGTTTGAATATTCGTATAGAAATATACCTTGATTCTGATAAAATCTTTGATTCTAAAGAATCTTTATATAGATCATACTTAATATTTAAAGGTGATAGAGAAGTATTAAATGATAATCAACTAAAAAATAATGAGAATTATTATATTTTCTTGTCGTCAGAATTAGATGTAAAATTTCAAAATATTGAAGAAACAGAAATTAATCATTATAAATCTATAAAAGGTTTTTTTCTGGAGTTTGAAAAAGATTTCTGTATATATATTAATGGAAAGCCTATTCTATTCGATACTATAAATTCTCATGATAATGGAATGATTCCAAAGATTTTTGCTGCTAATGAAATAAATGATGCTATTTATTCTCTTAATAACATTCGATATCGTATATTAAATAATACTAATGAATTAAAAATAGCATTTTTTCAAAACAAAATTAATAAATATAAAATTTTGTTAAATGATGAAGTAGTTAATTGGAATGATTTACTTTGCGAGAATGTTAATGATTCGGAAATTTATGCTTTGCATCTTAAAGATAATAAAAATAATTTAAAAATATTAGATTTTTCTGATGAAAAGACAGTTGTAGATATAAATTATATAAATTTTAATGATTTTGATTATAAATTTAATGAAATTTATTATTTTGGACAAAAAGATTATCAAAATTGCAAATTACAGTTATCTATAAATGGAATAAATGAAGAATATACATTTAATGAAAATGAGGATTATGTATTTATTCCTTATGAAAACGGCTTTATTAATATAATGATACCGAAAATAGTAGTTAAAGATAACTACGATAGAGTTTGGAATGGATTAAATAGTTATTGGATAAAAGATATTAAAGATGATACATTCTTTAACATAATGCAACCTCAAAATGTAAATGTTGAATTGAGTGTTGATACGATTAAAGTTTCATTAGATGAATCGATTGGAAAATATGCTATTGGGAATAAACTTTATTCAGTCAATTCAAATGATACAGGTTGGATAGATATAAAAGCAACCGTTTCGTATAAAGATGAAATAAAAACATATTTACTTGGGAAATTATCAACAGGTGTTGGAAAATTTTTAACTGAGCCAAGTTTTGCGTATGCTAATAATTGCCTAAAATGGGACTGTAGGAAAGAATTTATTGGTGAACAAAATATTCAATGCAAGCTAGAACTAATAAAAGAAAATGATATTAAGGTATTAGATCTTAATTTAAATACTTCAGTTATTGATTCTAATGTGAGTCTTGAATTAGGAGAGTATGAGTATACTATTTATACAGAAATAAGAAAAAATATTTTTTCTCCTATTCAAAAAGAAATAATTTCAAAAGGCACTTTATTAATTGGTGATAAAAATGAACTTAGATTTTTAAATAAAACTATAGAAATAAATAAAATCACAGAGGATAGTTATCACAAACATCCGATTTCACGAGTTTATGTTGATAGTATATCTTATCAAGGAATGGAATATGATAATGAAAGAAACTTGATGCCAATATATAACGGGATAATGTTTTATGTTGATAGAAAGATGAATAGACATGAATTTTCTTTTGCAGAGTTAATAGATAAAAAAGGAAGAGAATTATATCAAATAAATCCTGTGAAAATTATGTATATTAATGATTCTATTTTGAGTATAACAAATCAAGATGGAGATGGATTGTATTACATTCATACATATACAGAATATCTTGATGAGCATTTATATCAAATAACAGATATAAATTTAGATAATATTAAAAACTGCAATAATCAACAAGGAATGAATGATTTCAATGTAGTTGATTTATATGAATATACAGTTAAAGGAGATAAAAAAAATGTTTGATGCAATAGAGGCTTCCAATAGTATAAAAAATGAATATATTAGTTACATTACAACTTCATTTCATATTTCCGATAAGGATTATGCAGAAAAATTTAAAAAGGAACTAGAGAAGGAAAATGTAATTGCAAAAGGTCCATATTTAGATATTAGTGATTCTTTTGAAACAGGAAAGAGCTTAAATGATATGATGGCTAATGGTGTTGTATCCTCCCTTTTTACAGAATTAGAATCGAATCTATCCGAGGAAAATAAAGAAATTAAGTTATTGAGGCCTTTATATAAGCATCAGGAAAAGGCAATCGAAAAGATAAATAATAATAAAAATATTGTTGTCACAACAGGTACTGGATCTGGTAAAACAGAATGCTTTATTTTACCTATTTTAAATCACTTATTAAAAGAAAAAGAAAAAGGACACTTAAATAATGGTGTTAGAGCTATATTGATTTATCCAATGAATGCATTAGCTAACGACCAAATGAAAAGACTCAGAAAAATTTTGTCGAACTATCCAGATATTACTTTTGGCGTATATAACGGAAATACAAAATCCAAGGAAGAAGATGGAATTGCAGAATATGGGAAACTATTTAAAGATGAAAATGGAAGACCTCTTAAACCATTGAAAAATGAAATTGTTTCTAGAGAAAAAATGCAAGCATGTCCACCGCATATTTTGGTGACTAATTATTCTATGTTGGAATATATGTTATTAAGACCGAATGATGATTTAGTCTTCTCTGGTTCTAAATTAAAATTTTTAGTTTTAGATGAAGCTCATATTTATAGAGGAGCAACAGGTATAGAAACTTCATTTTTATTAAGAAGATTAAAAGCAAGAATAAGTGATCCTAAAAATGTTTGTCATATATTAACTAGTGCTACATTAGGTGGTAAAGAAGCAGATAATGAGATTATACATTTTGCAGAGACTTTATGTGATACAACTTTTAATGCTGATGATATTATTAGATCTACTGTAGTCATGCCAACATTACCCGAAAAAACAATTGATGTTCCAAATGAAGTTTTTGAAGAATTAGCTAACCCTACAAAATCAATAGAATCTGTATTTGAAAAATATAATATAGATATTGATATTCATCAAAACAAAGAAAGCATTTTTTATGATTTATGTATTGCTACTAAAACTTATAGAGTATTAAGAAAGTACGTAACTCAACCAATGACTATTAATGAATTAGTTGTAGAAATGAATAAAGAAATTTCTATTACAGGATTAGATTTAGTGAATTTTATACATGTTGCTTCGCAAGCTCAAAAAAATAAATCGGTTCTTTTAAAAGCAAGATATCATATGTTTATTAAAGCTTTAGAAGGTGCTTTTATTACACTTACTGAAAAAAATATTTCTTTAGAAAGACAAAGCAAAATTATATTAAACGGTAATAGTTTAGTTGGATTTGAAGCTACAGTTTGTGATGAATGCGGAAGATTAGGTATTACAGGGAAAGTACATAATAATATTCTTGAATATTCTAGTGATAGAAATGATGAAAAAACGGAAGTATATCTATTGAAATTGCATGATGAAAAATTTGACTTGTATGATGATGAAGATGATTTATTAAGTGATGATATAAATAAAGATGATTACATAATATGTGCTGAATGTGGAGAGATACACCATGTTAGTTTGAAAAATGAATTTAAATGTGGTCATAATTCGATGAATTTAGTAAATATCCGTAAAGCTGAAAGAAAAGGAGTACGTAATAATTTTAGGTGTCCATGTTGCAATATAGGTAATTTTAAGCGTTTTAATATTGGCTATGATGCAGCTACAGCTGTATTAGGAACAGAGCTTTTTGAACAATTGCCAGAATCAGAAACAGTTGTATCAGTCACGAAACCAAAAGTGGATAAAAATAATATTTTTGCGAAAGCTGTAATGCAAGATAAGCCACAAGAAGTAATAACAAAAACTAAGCAATTTTTGACTTTTTCAGATAGTAGAAGTGAAGCCGCATTTTTTGCAAGTTACATGGAAAATTATTATAAAGAATTCTTAAGGAGACGTGGAATTTATCATATAATCGAAAAAAATAAAGAAGATATAAAGAAATCGCCTTGGGAAGTCTCAACATTAGTAAACGAATTGACAGCGTACTTTGATTCTAATAGAACATTTGCTAATCCAGGGCAAAAAGGAAATGAAAATTTAACACCCGAGAGTAGAAGACAAGCGTGGATTGCGGTGCTTAATGAGATGGTCAATGCACGAAGAAGTACAAGTTTAGTTTCGTTAGGTATTTTAGATTTTGCATATAAGGGTAACGAAAAAAATATAATGGAGAATGTTGCTTCTGAGTGTAATAAAAACTATGAAGATGTAAAAAATATATTTGATTTGTTAGCTATGGATATTGTTACTAATGGTGCAATCGAAATTGAAAATAATGAGATTACATTAACTGACGATCAAAGAGAATATATCTACTATACTGTCTCACCACGAAGATTTAAACTCTGTAAAGAATTGGAAGATAAAAATTATATTAGTGGTTGGCTTCCTAGAGCACGTGGAAACAATAAATATTTTAAAAATGGACGCGTAAAAAGAATATCTTCTTTTTTTGGATCAAGTGAATCTGATGCTAGAAATTTGTTGGATGATTATTGGAAGGGTATTTTAACAGGTGGTGAACATTCTTTAAAACCAGATGAAAATGATGAATATTATTTTTCTACAAATCAATTTTTGGTGGTAGTTGGAGATGATGATACTCATCCAATTTATCGCTGTGATACATGTGGGAAAGTGACAATGTCTAATATTGAAGATAAATGTGTACTTTTAAAATGTAATGGTCATCTAAATAAGATTCCTCAACTATCATTAATCAAGGATAATCATTATGCAAATTTATATTCATCAGATAGAATGAAACCATTATTTATAAAAGAACATACGGCGCAATTATCTAAAGAAGAGCAACAAACATATCAAGAAGAATTTGTTAAAAAAGAAATTAATGCTTTAAGTTGTTCTACTACATTTGAAATGGGTGTCGATGTTGGGGATTTAGAAACGGTTTATTTGCGAAATGTTCCACCAACTCCTGCGAATTATGTTCAAAGAGCAGGTCGTGCCGGTAGAAGTATTAGTTCTGCAGCGTATGCACTTACTTTCTGTAAATTAAGCTCTCATGATTTTACGTATTTTAAAAATCCAGATCGAATGATTTCTGGAAAGATAGGTGTTCCTATATTTAATATTAATAATAAAAAAATTATATATAGGCATATGTATGCAGTTGCTTTAAGTCAATTTTTTGCACTAAATGAAGATGTTTATAATGCAAATAATGCTGATGTATTTTTAAATCAAGATGGATATCAAAGATTTAAAGATTATCTTAATAGTAAACCTAAAGATTTGCTTGATATCTTAAAAAAATCAATATCTGACGAAGGTTTACAAAAAGAAATGGGTATATATGATTGGTCTTGGGTAAATGTACTTATAGAAAAAGACGGTGTGCTAGAAAATGCAGTTAATGAATATAAGCAAACGATTAAGTGGTATGAAGATGAAATTAAAAAATATAATAAATTACAAGATAATGTTAGTGCGGGCAAATGCGAACAACAACTAAAAAACTTTAGAAAAAGTGAAAGTGATCAAAAAGGTAAAAATGAATTGATAGAATTTTTAACTAGAAATAATGTTTTACCTAAATATGGATTCCCTGTAGATACGGTAGAGCTTTATCAAGGAGGAATACCAAGTGCAACCAAAAAATTGCAAATGGTAAGAGATTTACAAATTGCAATTGCCGAGTATGCACCAGGGTCACAAGTTGTAGCGGATGGAAAGATATTTACTAGTAGATATATTCGAAAATTACCGAAAAAGACAGGTGTTGATTGGAAAGAAATATATATTGCTGAATGTGGTGATGAAAGATGTAAAACATGGAATTATAGAATTACACCACCGTCTTCAGAAGGAGAAAAATGTATTTCTTGTGGTGAAATAATTAGTAAAGGTAAATGGGTAAGTGCAATAGAGCCTAGAAGGGGTTTTACTGCAGAAAGTAAAACCCCAGAAGTTTCATTGAATAAACCTGATCGTTCCTATAAGAGTGAGGATTACTATATAGGTGATGTTACACATACAGTAATAGATAAAAAAACATTTAAGTTAGATAATGATGAGAAAATTAAAATTGAAACAACATCTAATGACTCTTTAATGGTTAGATGCTTAGATCATTTTATGGTTTGTGATGTGTGTGGATATAGTGTGAGTTTTTCAGATTGTTCTGTAGAAAAGAAATTCAATAAAAATCTAAAAAAATACTCGAAAGAACATTATGCACCATGGGGTAAGAAATGTGATGGCGAATTAAGAAGAAAGGATTTATGCCACACATTTAAAACAGATGTAATTCGTATAACTTTTGGTACAGTTAGAGCGAAAAATCAAGCAACTATGCTTTCAGTTATGTATGCTTTACTAGAGGCGGTAGCAGTTGTTTTAAATGTGGAAAGAAATGATATAAAAGGATGTTTGCACAAAATTAGATATAATCGTAGTTTGATTTATGAAATTGTTTTATATGATGCTGTAGCTGGTGGTGCGGGGTATGTAAGACGACTAACGAATGATAACTGTATGGTTTTACAAAATGTTATTAAGGAAGCAATAAACATCACAAAGAACTGTACATGTAAACCATCTTGTTATAAATGCTTAAGAAACTATTATAATCAATCCGTTCATGATGTATTAAATAGAGAAGCTGCATATGAATTTTTAGAAAATTATGTTGGTAATATGGCAGCTATTAATGAAGATGAATTTGAACAAACATATACGCAAAATAATGACGGCATTTATAAAGAAAATCAAATTAAATTTGAGGAAGGAAGTAGTATTTATAACGATTATAGTTGGAAAGAGATAATGGACACTTTCATCCCTGATGGAACAGAAACTATATTTGAAAAAATTTCCGAAAATGGAATTAAAGAACCAACGGATACTTATGGAAAAATAATTGTTGGTAAATCAAAAACAAATGCAACTACATATTTGTTTAGATGGGAAAATGAAAAGATTTTAATATTTGATGATGATATATCAAAAGTGGAAATAGAAGGTTGGAATAGTTTTAATGTTAGTGAAATTAGCATTGAAAAATTCAAAAAATCATTTACAGAAAGGACTAATTAAATATGGCACAAATGATACCAAACGAATTATTAGATTGTCACGATAGTTATGGCGAAAAACAAGTTTTTAATGCTTTGAAAAAGCTGCCTAAGGAATATGTAGTTTTCCATTCTGTTCGTTGGAATAGTAAAAATGAAAAAAAACGATATGTATATGGAGAATGTGATTTTACAATTTTCCATCATGATAAAGGCATACTTGTAATTGAGGTTAAATCAGGTGGCATTGAATGTATAAATGGAGAATGGAAATATATAAGAAGTGACAATGGTGAGCGATACCAAATGAATAATCCTTTAGAACAAGCTGATAAAAGTAAATTCAAATTTATAGATATGTTGAAAGAACAGTTTGCTGATACAAAAAATACAGATTCTCCGCAATATTGTCATGTAGAGTCTGCGGTTTGGTTTCCATCAATAAAAAAAAGAGATATTGTTGGAAGTCTTCCTCCTGAATTTACAGAAGATAAAGTTTTATTTGAAGATGCTTTGGAAAATCCTGAAAAATATATTGATAGACTATATAAATCATTTCAAAGTGCAAAACAAACAAATTTAAATAGAACAGATAATAGTACAATAATTAATTTGTTCTCCCCTAACTTTAATGTTATGCAAAGTTTAAGCTCTAAACGTCTTGAACAAGAAGAAATATTCATTAGACTAACAAATGAACAAAATGCATTATTAGATTATTTAGAGGAGCAAAATATTGCGACAATACAAGGAGCTGCTGGCACTGGCAAAACATTTTTGGCTGTTGAAAAAGCAATTCGCTTAGCAGAAACAGGAAAGGTCTTATTTCTTTGCTATAACAAATTCTTAAAAGAATTTTTACAAGAAAATAAAGAACAAAAGCCTAAAAAATATCAAAATATTGAGTTTTATAATTTAGAACAATTAGCTTGTAAATTATTACAAATGCGTGAAGTTGATGAAACAGATATAATACGTTTGTTAGATAATTTTGAAAAATATGAAGAATGGGATTATAAACATATTGTTATTGATGAAGGACAAGATTTTAAAGGAATTGAAATTGAAAAATTAAAAGAGATTGCCATTTTTAATGATGGTGCATTTTATGTATTCTTTGATAAAAACCAATTTGTTCAAAGAAAAGATAATGAACTTCCAAAATGGTTAACTGAGTCAGAATGTAGACTTATATTATCAACAAATTGTAGAAATACTTGTCAAATTGCAACAACTTCTGGCAAACCGATTGGATTAAAACCTAACACAAAGAAATCAGCAATTGGTGATAGGCCAGTATTATATATAAGAGAAAATATCGCTAAATCAAAAAAACAAATTTCAAAATTAATTGATGAATATAGAATTAACGGCTATGAGTATTCTCAAATCTGTATATTAACGGTAAAAACAGAAGAAAAATCTATATTAAGTGATTGCGAAAAAATAGGAACTCATACAATTGCAAGAAGAAGAGAAAAAAATAGTGTGTTCTTTACAACATCAAGAAAATTTAAAGGCTTAGAGTCTGATGCAATTATTATTATAGATATAGATGAAGATACTTTTAAGACAGAAGAAAATAAAAAATTATTCTATGTTGGTACTTCACGAGCAAAACATTCATTAAGTTTAATTTTTACAGGTGATGAAGAACAATTTGATTTGATGGCAAAAGAAGTTAAAGATGATTCATCTAAAACATCTAAATTTAATATAACTTTAGGATTAGATGTTAAGGTTGACCAAGGGGAAATATAAAATTTTTGAAACTTATTATATGAAATGCGAGTAAATAAAATGAGAAAATTAAATGTTGAAAAATTAAAAGCGAAGTTTGAAGCTGAACTAAATTTAGATAAAGATAATACAGAAATAATGTTTCCATTAACACGCTGGGTTTATTTACAATATGAAGGTAATGAGGAACAGTATAAATACATACTATGCACAACATTTGATGGGGATGTGCTAGATTATTTTGAAACATTTGAAGAAGCTGTCGAATATGCCCCAATACTAGATGCACAGTTAGAAGAGCAACGTAAGAAATGAATAATTTAACTACTAAAAATCAAAATACTGTTAGTAATCTAAATACTTCTAGTGATAATACGAATTGGAATAAAATTACAGAACTAGCAGAAAATGTAATAAAGCTATCTCGTAATACACTTTTAGTGAATTTACGCTTTTTGGATGCGTCTATTAATGAATTAGTACTTAACTATAACTATGAAATTGATACGATTATGTGTGAAGGAAAGATATTCCTCTTTAATCCAAAATATATACTAATTTCTTATAGAGATGAAAAAGAACGCCCAACGCATGATTATATGCATGTTTTATTACATTGTATTTTTAGACATATGTTTATTAATACATTAGTAGATCAAGAATTATGGGATTTAGCATGTGATATTGCGGTTGAAAGTACTTTAATTGATTTACACTTACCAGCTCTAAATATAGAAAAACTTCAACAAGAAGAAAAATATATTGAAGAATTAAAAAGTAAAAATATAAAGATTACTGCTGAAAAATTATATGCACATATTCTAAATAAGAGACCTTCTGATAATGAATTAGAAAGATTAAAAAAGATATTCTTTAGTGATGATCATTCTATTTGGTATATGAATGAAAAAGAAAAACAAAAAATAGTAGATGCAGTAAGTGGTGCTACATTCACAAGTCGTGGCTTAAAGAATGCTGTAAATGAAGCAACTGAAGCAGAGTCAGGCAATGATCAAGCTGGTGAATCTAGTTCATCTAGTGGAAGTGGAGATGAATTGAGCGATTCATTACAAAATGGTCTTAATGCACAAGCAAATCGTTGGCAAGAAATCTCAGAGCGTATGCAAGAAGAAATTACTTCTTTTGTCGATAAAAAACAAGGTTTTGGCTCTGGGAGTATGATGCAAAATCTAAAAGAAGTAAACAGAGAAAGATATGATTATACGTCTTTTCTTAAAAAGTTTGCTGTAATGGGTGAAGCGATGACAATAAACGATGATGAATTCGATTATATCTTTTATACCTATGGACTAAAACTTTACGACAATATACCACTAATTGAACCATTAGAATATAAAGATGTAAAAAAGATAAGAGAATTTGTTATTGCAATCGATACATCAGGATCTGTTATGGGTGAAGAAGTTCAATCTTTTTTAACAAAAACATATAATATATTATTAAGTGAAGAAAGTTTCTTTAAAAAGATTAATGTACATATCATTCAATGTGATGCTGATATTCAAGAAGATAAAGTAATTCATTCTAAAGAGGAATTTACAGAATATCTAAAAATAATGACATTAAAAGGATTTGGCGGTACAGATTTTAGACCTGTATTTGAATATGTAGATTCTTTAATACAAAATAAGGTATTTACAAATTTAAAAGGACTAATTTATTTCACAGATGGTTATGGGACATTCCCTAAAAAACAACCAGATTATCAAACGGCATTTGTATTTGTGGATGATGGATATGAAGTGCCAGAAGTTCCTTCATGGGCAATTAAATTAAAACTTGAAAAAGAAGATTTGAAAGGATAACTAGGAGTATGAACATTAAACAAGCAAAAGAACAAATTAGTAATGCAATGAAAGCTTATTTTACTAAAGATGAATTTGGTAATTATATTATTCCTGCTCATCAACAAAGACCAGTATTTTTAATGGGAGCTCCTGGTATTGGTAAAACAGCTATTATGGAGCAAGTTGCTCAAGAATTAGGAGTAGGACTTGTTTCTTATTCTATGACACACCATACTAGACAATCTGCTCTCGGTTTACCATTTATTGTAAAAAAGAAATATGGTGATAAAGAATATGATGTTTCAGAATATACAATGTCAGAAATTATAGCATCTGTATATGACATAATTGAAGAAACAGGTCATAAAGAAGGAATTTTATTCTTAGATGAAATCAATTGCGTATCAGAAACATTAGCTCCAGCAATGCTTCAATTCTTACAATATAAGATATTTGGTAGACATAAAGTACCAGATGGTTGGATTGTCGTTACGGCTGGTAATCCACCTGAATATAATAATTCTGTTAGAGAATTTGATATAGCAACATGGGATAGATTAAAAAGAATTGATGTAGAACCAGATTATGATGTATGGAAAGAATATGCTGTGAATAAAGGAGTACATGCATCTATTACTACCTATCTAGATATAAAAAAATCAGATTTTTATAAGATTGAATCTAGTGTAGATGGAAAACAATTTGTTACTGCTAGAGGTTGGTCAGATCTTTCAGATATGATTAAACTATATGAAAGAAATAATATTGTTGCAAATGAAATCTTAGTAAAACAATATATTCAAAATCCAAAGATAGCAAAATCCTTTGCAATTTATTATGACTTATTTAATAAATATAAATCAGATTACCAAATTGATTCTATCTTAAATGGTAAAGCTACTACAGAAATTATAGATAGAGCAAAGAGTGCTAAATTTGATGAAAGATTATCATTACTTGGATTATTAATTGACGCTGTTAATAATGAAACAAAATTTATTTATCTATCAGAAAAAACAATTACAAGCGTATTAACATCTTTACAAAAATTAAAACCTAATCTTTTAAGGAAAAATTCTAATTCAGAAGCTTTTATAAAAAAAGAAATATCTGATTTAAATAAATATTTAAAACAAAGTGTAAAAGCTTCAACTTTAAGTGAAGATGAATTATATGCATTAAGAAAATCTATAAAAGTATTAGAGTCTTATGAAGCAAGTATTATTAAAAATAAGTTAGATGATGGCATAAAAGCATTTGATTTCCTTAAGAATGAATATACAGAATCTGTTAAAACATTAAAATATGATTCTACTAAAGTAGGTAATGAATTGACAAATACATTTAAGTTTATAGAGAATGCATTTGATGATGGACAAGAAATGTTAATATTTGTAACAGAAATAACATATAGTAAATATTCAGCACATTTCATCTCAAGATATGGCTCAGATGAATACTTTAAACATAATAAGAATTTATTATTCTATGAAAGACAAAAAGAAATCATTTCTCAAATAGATCAATTAGATATTTAATGGAGGGTACCATATGGAAACAACGACTACAATTGAATTAAAACCTGGAAGTCTTATCGTATTAGGAAAGAATAATAGAGTATATCGAATACTTGATGTAGCGAAAGATAATAAGTCAATGCTAGTTATGTCTGTTGATGAGAAGCATACATTTAAAAAACCATTCTATGAATTCCCACAAAAAATCACATATGAAAATAGTACGATTAGAAAATGGTTGAATAATGAATTTTTAAATAATTCTTTCACTGAAGAAGAAAGAAGTTTAATTATTGAATCTACATTAGAAGATGATATACAAGATAAAGTGTTCTTGTTAAGTGTAGAGGAAGCTAAGAAATATTTCAAAGATGATGGTGAACGGGTTTTAGATGGTTATTTTTGGGACGAAGGTTGGTGGCTACGTACAAGTGGGAAAGAGGATAATTGTGCCGCCTACGTCAAAAACAGTGGCTCCATCCATGTGGATGGTGTCAGTGTCTTCGGCCATAATTGGGTTCGTCCCACTTTACGAATGAATCTTAAATTTAATACCTTCAAATCTAAAAATTTTGAGGTTGGAAATATAATCAAATTTGGAAAATATGACTGGAGAATATTAGATATTTATGAAGAAGGAGTACTATTAATTACAAAAAAAGCTGTGTGTGGAAAACCTTATGAAACAATTTCGAATAAGTGGAAAGATAGTTCAATTCGTAGATATTTAAATGAAGACTTTATTGATGAAGAGTTTGATGAAGATTACAAGAATGCAATATTAGAAACAAAACTAGGAGTTAATGTTACTGATAAAGTATTCTTGTTAAGTGTAGAGGAAGTTAAGAAATATTTTATAGATGATAATGATTGGCGTTTTCCTTGGCATTCTTTGTTGCGTACAAGTGGGAAAAAGGATAATTGTGTCGCCTTCGTCTGGTCCAATAATATCATCGAAGCGAGTGGATCCCATGTCGACGAATTTGGAAACATTTGTCCCGCTTTACGACTAAATCTTGAATCTGAAATTTTAAAATCTAAAATCAGTAAACATAAGAATATTTTAGAAATGACTATTCCTAACGGATATTTCAAGAATAATAAGTTAGATTTGGTTCATCCTTGTGCAAAATGTATTTCGTTAAATTCCAAATTAAAGTTAGAAGATGTGAGGCGGTTATTCCATTATGAACCTCGTTCTCATAATGTTTTGGATGGGGATATTGGTTATGATGATTTATTAGTAAGTTACAACAATGATAGTAAGCAACTTATATATACCGAAAGTATAGCGGATACTAAAAAATATATTTCTGAGCTATCGACTGGCAAAACAAGACCAAAATTAACGGCTAATGTAAGATTACGTGCTATTTTGTATTGTTTACTTTATGAAATTGCTAATGGAGAAATAAAGGAGTCATTTGAATCAATGATTTCTACTAATCCAGTAAAAGCTATAAAAGCAATAACAAGTTATGACAATCCTAAATTATTAGATATAGTATTAAAACTATGTGATAATTTAGATGAGAAAACAGCAAAGAAGATAAAGGATACAATTAAAAAATCTGAAAATGTGGAAGTTTCAAATAAAATTAATGAAGTTGATAAAGGAATAAAGAATAATACAATCAAAAAGATAAAAGAGAATAATTCTATTTGTGAAGACGTAGAGATAAAAAATGGTTCAATTAATTTATTAGGAAAAGAATGTGAATTATTAGAAGTTAATGAAAAAGAGCATAAAATTTTAGTCTCACCATTTGAAGCTATAAATTGTAACCCATATTCTTATGAAAACAGTGACTTAAGAAAATGGTTGAATACCGATTTTTATAATGATACATTTTCTGATGAAGAAAAGTCATATATTTTAGACTCTAATCTAAATGATGGAATAAACGATAAAATTTTCTTATTGAACATGAAAGAAATGGCAAAATATTGTAAAAATAAACAATTAAAAAACAAAATGCAAACAGGTCATGATCTTCTTCAACTTCGAGATTTAAAAGAGTGGGATTTGGATGCTAATTATAGTTTTAATTTAAAACATTATGAATTTGGTCATAGAATTCTGCCAATCATAAAAGTGGATTCAAAATTTGAAATTCAAAAAGAGAAAATAATTTTTGGAAATGAAAAATGGCTAGTATTAGAACAAAATGATAAATATTCGGAATTGATGATGATTTCGAATATTTGTAAACCTTTATTTAATGATCGGCCAAACAATTGGAAAGATTGTGCAATGCGTGATTATTTAAATCATGAATTTATAGATGAAGAATTTAATGAAGAAGAAAAGAAAACCATTTTAGAAACAAAATTGGGTGACGAGATTATTGACAAAGTATTTTTGCTTAATGCAAATGAAGTTGAAAAATATTTGATGGATGATAAAGATAGAGCATCAAATGTATGGTGGTGGTTACGTACAGATAAACCAAAAGATTCTAATTACAATGAAACGGTTGGTGATGATAAAAATAATAGTATGATTCATGAACATAATAACGGTCATAGTTATGGAGTGCGCCCTGCTTTAAGAATTAACCTTAAATCTGAAATGTTTCAATCTGTAAATATAGAATGCTTACAAACGATAAAATTCGGAAGAAATCAATGGCTAATTTTAGATTTTAATGAAACAGAGAGATGGGCATTGATAATCTCAAAAGATATTATGAGAAAAATGGCTTATGTTTTCCCTTATAAGGAATATAAAGATTCTGTAAGAAAATATTTGAATCATGAATATTTAAATAGTTCTTCATTAAAAAAATTTAAAAAATACATTCTAGAGTCAAAAGATGGTATGAAAGTATTTCAAAAAGCATCGATTCAATATATGAATTTCCGTCCTTCATTCTATTTGGATTGTACAAAGGATAATGGTTTAGGATTATATATTAAAGATGGAAAGCTATACTACAATATTTCACGAGCTGTATTTGATAAATCTAAATGGATTAAGGACTATATGAAATTAGAAATTAGTGACTTAAAAGGTGTTAAATGGAAAGATGGATCCGAGGTTAATAAAGATTTATTAAGATATATTATTTTACAATATGCAAATTATGGTTGTAGTAAACTCTCAGAATATGATACTGTTGTTGAAAAATTTGATAAGAAATCTTTAGAAGATGCAATTGATGTATTATATAATCAATTGGCTAAAAAGTATAAATTCTGGGAGAAAGATAAGTATAATAATAAGGTATTCCGCTTCATTTTTAGATACTGTTCAGGAAGTACACTTAAAGAAAAATATAGTTTTGCTTCTAAGAAATCAATTGCTTATAAGAGTTTGTTATTGAATGATTCTGTTACAGCTATGAGGATAGCTGATAAAGAAAAACGTCTAGATGAATATGCTAAACTAAGAAATACAACGGCAGAAGAATTGAAAAATACTGTAATGATTGATTTTGGGTTAAATAAAGATGGTAAGAAGATTTATGACTTAGGCACTACGAAAGTAGAAGCTACTTTAACACCAGATTTAAAAGTAACCTTAGTTGACTTAAATTCAGGAAAACAACTAAGAAGCTTACCTAAGAAATATGTACAGGAAGGCGTATATCTTGAATTAAGTGATGACTTAAAAGAATTTAGAAATAATGTTAAGTATGTATTTAAGAAACATGCAGATCAATTACTAGGGTATTATTTGAATGGAAATGAAATTGAGATAAATAAATGGAAAGAGTATTACTTAGATAATCCAATACTAAATAAACTTGCTAGATTAATCGTATGGATGCAGGATAAAACGACATTTCTATTAACCGATAGTGGCTTAGTAGATGAAATGGGTAATACTTACGAGTTAACGAAATCTAATATTAAAGTGGCTCATAATATAGAGTTATCATCTACAGTTACAGAACATTGGAAAGAATACTTTGTCGAAAACAAGTTAAAACAACCATTCGAGCAAGTATATGAATATGTACAGACATCTAATGAAGTTGCAAAGGATAGGTATAAAGGGGCTGAAGTTCCAATAAAGTTCTTAATGAATCGAAAAAAACATGGAATATCTATTAGAACAGAAAGAGAATATGATTATTTTTATTTTGACAGTATAGAACTAAAAGATTGCAATTTGACAGAAAAAATAATTAATGACTATGATGCCATGGAAGATATTATTTTTGAATTAAATGAATTTACATACGATATATATAACCGTCAAGTTAACCATATAGTTTACATACTTGATCGATTAACAGTATATTCAAGAATACAAAAGGATGATGTAAGTATTGAAAAGCAATTGGGTGGGTTCAATGAAGCGCAAATAACAGATTTTATAGAGTTAGCTACAGAAAGCAAAGCAACACAAGTTGTAGCATTGTTACTTGAATATAAGAAAGAGCACTTTAAAGAAACTGATTTCTTTGATGATTTCTTATTAGATTTATAAAATAGACTGTTTTACAATTTTAAAAAAAATCGTGATTTGCACATGAAGGGTGATAAAAAACTTAGTTATGCTCTTTTCCCTTCATTGCTTCACGATATTTCACTCTTGCAGGAGAATTTATTGCCAAATCTTTGAATTTTAGTACCTTTGTATATTTATCATTCAGTTCATTTAAGATGGACCAAAGCAGATTCATCCAATCTTGCAGATTATCCCTATTATATGATCCGTGTTCTTTCGTGAAACGTTTAGATAATGAATGCAAATCATTAATAGGATCTAGTGGATTATCTTTGTCTTTTAGATTTTTCAATTCTTCACTTGAATAAGAAATACTCGTTAAATGCAATTTATCAACTAATATATCAATGCTGGTAAGTTAAGACTATTGACAAATTAATTGAAAAATGAAGTTCCGA
>CAVAZS010000031.1:0-19030 GCA_963593385.1 Lachnospiraceae bacterium
ATGGTGTAACATCATCATTTACAACTTTAACAAAAGTAGCACGCATTACGCCTTTGGCATTCTTATAATCTGTTGAGCCATGCTTATCTTGATATTTTTCTAAAGCTTTTTGATTTCCTGTTTTTAGTAAAAACCATTTTCCTAACTTATATAGTTTTGTTTTAAGAATCATTTTCTTTGATCTTTTTGGTTTAATTCCAGCAGCTCCTGTTAATACCATTTTATAGACAGGATATTCTGATGCATAATGTATTGCAAAGCGACAACCAAATGAATGTCCAATTAAAATTGGATTCTCGATATGATTTTTCTCTATAAAATCACGCAAGAATACTTCATAATCTTCTACAGACCAAGGAATACTAGGATCATCACTTTCACCATGTCCTGGCAAATCGATATTATAAACAGAAAAATGTTCTTGAAGATGAGCTTCTATTTGACTCATCATAATCATCTTTTGTCCCCATCCATGGAGTAAGATCACATCTTTTCCTTCCCCACTATGTCGATATGCTGTTTTTACACCATTGAATATCCCAAATTCTGTCATATATCTTTCTTTTCCTGTTTCTTCTCTTGTTTCTGTTCTTGTGCTTTTTTTCTTTCTTCTTTTCGTTTTTCTTTTTCTATTTCTCGTTTCTCATTACGAGATAAATCTTTCCAAATTCTAAAACAAACACCATTTTGTAAGTTTTCTGCATCAATATGATATCCATATGTATTTACAACTTTATATACAATGGATAAACCTAAACCAAATTGTCCATCTGTACCTTTTTCATATGGTTTAAATAATGTCTTGATACGATCTTCTTCAATTTGTTTACCATCATTACTTACACATAGTTCACCTTTATGTAAGGAAATCGTAATCGTACTATCTGCATAACGCAATGCATTATCGACTAAATTCTCAACAACTATACGCCAAGGATCTTCATCTCCGTGGAAATAAACATTGTCATCTACATCTCTCTCAAATGTAATTTCTGGACGAATGACTTTTAAAGATAATAGTACTTTATCAATGACTTCATTCATATATAAAGTATCACCCTTTGGACAATCATCTAATAAGTAACCCATCTTATTTAAAGCAATTAAACTTCTAACTTTCTTTTCTAATCTATCCGCATGTTCAATAATGACATCTATAGATTTTTCTAATGTACCATATGGATAAATACCATCTTTAATGCTTTCACCATAAGATTTAATTGTCGCAATAGGTGTTTTTAAGTCATGCGAAATATTTTGAATCATCTCTTGTTTCTCACGATTTTGTTTTGATAATTCAAATTCCATTTCTCTTAACGCATCCGCAACTTCACCAATTTCATCTCGTCTAGTTACAGATAAATATGCTGGCTCATCATTTTTAATTTTTGTAATATATGTCTTAATTTGATTTAGTGGATGAATTAAAGAAGCTACCCACATCATTAGGCATATAAATAACAACATGACGACAAAGATATTTACATCAACAATATTACTAACTAGTGAAGATTTAAAATTATCTTCATAAGATGCTGGTAATTTACTAATCAAATATGTATTATCGCTTACTGGTGTAATGGAATATAAAACTTTAGAACGATCTCTTCTTCCTGTACCAATATAAGCTGAATAATCTTCTGTTTTTGTAATAGAATGATTTAATTTGGTATTGATTTCCGCAATTTCTTCATCAGAGAATTGACCATTACCGATTACATCAAAATCTTTTGTGTCAACATTATATATTGCATGTACAATTTCATCCGCATCAATATCTAGTGAAATATTATCTTCTTCTGTTGATATCGCTAAATAGTATTCCAAACTATTTTGTGAGTTATGCAACATCCTAAACATTTCTGTTTCCGAAAATAAATTAATCTGTGGTGTTAAGAACGCTAATAAAAACACAGCGAAAACAGTTACTAGCAAAAATGCAATTGTTAATAACTGTTGTGAAAGTGTCAGTTCTCTAAGCCACAGATATAATCTTTTCATATATTAACCTAAACGATAACCAAATCCATATATTGTATGAATTGTTAAATTTGGCATTTTACGACGTAATCTACGCATAGTATCATCTACTACACGGTCACTACCAAAATAGTTTTCTTCCCATACTTTTCGTAAAATATCATCACGAGTAAATGCTGTGCCACGATTTTTTACAAATAACATCAACAATTCATATTCTTTTGTTGTAAGATCAACAACTTCATTCTTAAAATAAACAATTCTTTGATTTTCATCAATTTCATATCCATCTACAGATAGTCTTTGATTCTCATCTTTGTAAGTACGACGAATAATATTATTCACTCTTAATACAAGTTCTTTTGGTGAGAAAGGTTTAGTAATATAATCATCACTACCCTTTTCTAATCCAATAATACGATCAAATTCTTTATCACGTGCAGACATGAATATAACTGGTACATTAGGATCATTCATTCTGATTTGCTCAATTAAGTCAAAACCACTCTTATCACCAAGCATGATATCTAAGATCCATAAATGTACATCTTCATCACTTGTATGTAAAGAAGCCTCATCAAAAGTAAGATATGCTCTAACTTCATATCCTTCTTTTTCTAAATATCTTTTAACAAGTTCGTTAAGGTCTTTTTCATCCTCAACTATTGAAATAACTTTTTTCATATTAAATTCCAAATTTTTGTTTAACAATTTCTACGATAGAATTTACTTCTTTTTCGCAGATTTCATCTGTTTCTGCTTCAGCCATAACACGAACTAATGGTTCTGTTCCACTTGGTCTAACTAAAATTCTACCGTTACCATTTAATCTTGTATTTACAGCTTCAATTGCTTTCTTAACGTCTTCATCTTCCATAGCAACATTTTTATCTGTTACAGGAACATTGATTAATAGTTGAGGATAAATCTTTAATCCTTCACATAATTCAAGTGCAGATTTACCTGTTTCTTTCATTACCTTTAAGAACATTAAAGCTGTTACTAAGCCATCCCCTGTTTTTTCAATATGCTTAAAGATAATATGTCCTGATTGTTCACCACCAACAATATCATCTTCTTTACACATATGTTCAAATACATATTTATCGCCAACTTGTGTAGAAGCTACTTTAATATCATTTCTTTCCATAGCCTTAAATAAGCCTAAATTTGCCATTACAGTTGTAACAATAGTGTCATTTGATAACATTCCTTTTTCTTTAAAGTAACGACCAAATGTATATAACATATGATCTCCTGTTAACAAGTCACCATTAGGTGCAACTAGCATCATTCTATCCGCATCACCATCAAATGCTAGTCCTAAATCATAATTACCATTTTTAACTAGTTCTTGTAATGATTCAGGATGAGTTGAACCACAATGTGTATTGATATTAATACCATCTGGTGTATTATGTGTCATTGTTACATTTGCACCAAGTGCTTTTAATGCTTTTTCTGCAGTTACAGAGCTAGAACCATTTGCACAATCTACGGCTAAATTCATACCCGTTAAATCTAAATCAAATGTTTCATGAATGTAGTTTAAATAAAGTTCTAAGCCATGAGGATAAGCTACTACTTTACCTATTTCTGCTTCTGTTTTATATGTGATATCTATTTCACCATCAATATATTGTTCGATTAGATTTTCAACATCACTGGATAGTTTCAAGCCATCTTTAGAAAATACTTTAATTCCATTATCATGGAATGGATTATGACTAGCACTAATCATTGCACCACATGCGAAATCTTCATTTTGAACAAGATAAGAAATCATTGGTGTTGGACAAAAGCTAGCTAAGTAGGCATTACATCCTTCAGATGCAATACCTGCTGCTAAAGCATTTTCTAACATATCACTAGATAATCTAGTATCTTTTCCAATTACAATATTAGCTTTACCATTTTGACTATAGTAATAACCAAGATATCTTCCTACTTTAAAAGCTCGTTCAGCTGTTAAAGTTTCATTTGCTCTACCTCTAATACCATCAGTACCGAAATATTTACCCATTGTTTGCGTCTCCTCCACTTTCTGTTTCTGTTGAATCTGTTTCACCTAAAATATTTAAAGTATATGTAGATTCAGATAATGAATATTTCACTAATCCACCTTGAGGTTGATCAACATATAATGGGAATTCAACTACTCCTGGTTTTGCGTCTGACATATCAATATAAACATTGATATCATCTGCTGTAATATTCGCAATATTTTCTTCTGTACCAAATACAGTTACAGATGTTGTCGTCTTATTATCAGCTTGTGAAGCTTTGTAATTGTTCACATTGTTGATATAACTAATCTTTACATCATTAATTGTTTTTGTTACACCTTCTCCTAAAGTAACATTTAGTGTAATTTGGTTAACACTACTAGAATTTACTCCTGTAGGAAGAGCTAATGGTCTTAATAATGTAGAATCTTTTGTGATTGTAGAAGCATTTAATGTAACAACAACCTTTTCTACTTGGCTCAATACATTTTCAGAACCATAGATTGTGACTGTTTGTTGATCCATTTCAATACTACTAATTGCTTGTCCATCAGGTACTTCACCAGTTACTTCTACTTCAATTGGAACAACTTTATTTGGTGAAGTTACAGGAACTGTAACAGTAATTGTATCTGGCACAATATCTGCGTTAACCGGTTGACCATTTACGTCATATGCAATTAATTTTGCTTCTTGAGTAAAGTCAGCAGTTTGACCTTTACAATCAATTAAAGTCTTAACAAAGGCAATAGAATCTAATGTATCTTTAGAAGCTCTTACGTTAACTTTTTGATATTCAAATTCTGGTGTACCTACACTATAAATAGAATCCATCTTGTCTTGATTGATAAAGTCATAAGAAATATCAAATTGTTGTGTTGTCTTCTTCTTTAATGTGACATAGACAACAGATGGATCAATTTTCGCACTTACACCATCACCATAACCTTCAGTTGTTAACTTCACAGCATGTGTTCCTTCTGTTAATCCTTCTAGGTTTGCGACAACTGTACCTTTAGAATTTACAGCACTAGTAACACTAGACGCATCACCACTAATTGTGATATTTGCTGTAGTTGGTAAACCTGTTAATTCAAAAGTATCACTATTGTATTTAGCAGTAACTGTAACATCATTTAAATCTTTACTGTAATTTAATGGTGTCGTATACAATGATGTACTTGAATCAAAATTAACCATCGTATACATTAATATCGCTAAAATTAAAGATACTAATTTTGTATATTTTGCATTAAATAATGTTTTATCGATAAATGTAGAAAACCAACGAATAATTCTTAATAGTAAGTCTTCAACATGTTGATAAGTATTCGCTACTTTCTTACTTTGATTTGCTATTTTATTGGCTAATTCTATTTTTTGGCGATCGAAATCTTGGGGATTTTTATTTTCACTCATTACTCGTCACCTCCTGATTTTTTTGAAGATGAATCATCATCTAATTCATCAATCATATTTAATGTTTTATCCAAATCATTATTTAAGCCAACAATCTTAGATAAATCTAATTTCGTTGTATCATAAATCTTTTCTTCATCTTTTAATGCTGTATCTTCTTGATAAGATTCATCATGAACAAATTCTGTCTTTTCAACAGGTTTCTCAACAGGCTTCTCTTCTTCTTTTACTAAAGTAGTAGGACGAGCTTTTTCAGGATAACTTGGAGCAGGTCTCTTCTTTTTCTTTGGAAGTTTAATTTCTGAAGCTTCTTCTTCAATTACATCCATTGAATCAACTTCTTTTTTATTCTTTCTTAAGAATCCTTTTTTCGTCTTCTTTGTTGTTTCTTCTTCTACAGGCTTATGTTTATTTAGTGCTTCTGTATAATCTTCTTCAACACTAGAATCAGCTAAGCTAGTAACAACTTCTTCGACTTCAATCTTATTTGTATCACTAGGATTAGGAGCTTGTTTCTTTAACATTAATTTATTTAAGATACCTGTTTCTTGAGATACTTTTGTTTCTTTTGTATCAGAAATCACAACTTCTCTAGCAGGTTCACTATGATATGAACTTTCTTGAACTTCAGTTTCTTCACCACAAATTACACGTAACAAGTAATTTCTTAATTGACGTTTATTTACATGGAAGATCTTACCACCTTCTGTAATACTTATCGCACCTGTCTCTTCTGATACAACAATTGTAACTGCATCCGTAATTTCGCTAATACCGATAGCAGCTCTATGTCTTGCTCCATAGCGATTAGGTACTTCTAGATTTGTTGGTGGAAAATATGCACTAGCACAAGCAATCTTATTTCCTTGAATAATTACTGCACCATCATGTAATGGAGTACTTGTAACAAATATAGATGTTAATAGTTCTGCTGTAACATCTGAATTCAATCTTGTTCCTGTCGCAACATAATCATTTAAGGAATGTGATTGTTCGATAGAAATCAAAGCACCTGTTTCATCCTTAGATAGTAACATTGTTGCAGTAACGATTTGATCAACTAGGTTTTCTTTTTCGCTACCAGTTAAAGTTGTAATACGAGAGAACATATTGGTTTTACCAATCTTCTCTAGTAATGCACGTATTTCTGGTTGAAAAATGATAATAAATGCTAGAAATCCCCAGTTAATAAAGATATCCATAAAGTATTCTAGAGTCTTTAATCCTGCAATTTTTGCAATTGAATCTAGAATGACAACGAGCATAACACCTTTAAATATTTGAATTGTACGTGAATTTCCTTTTACAACTTTAATGGCATAAAAGAGAATAAACCACATAATCAAAATATCTAAAATCATTGTAGTAATTGAACGTATATTTCCAAGTGTTAGATTTAAATTAGTAATAGACAAAACAAAACACTTCCTTCCTTAAATTTAGCATTTTCATTATATCACACAAGTGATGGCTACATCCCTTAGTCTAAAATATCTAATAGTTGTTCACGAGTAAATGTTGTACTACCCATTTCTTCTCCTGATAACATTTCTTTCGCTAAATCCGCTTTAGATGATTGTAATGCAACAATTCTTTCTTCTACTGTATCTTTCATAATTAATTTATATACAGTAACAACTTTATCTTGACCAATACGATGTGTTCTATCTGTAGCTTGGTTTTCTACTGCTGTATTCCACCAAGGATCATAATGAATAACAATATCTGCTGCAGTTAGATTTAATCCTGTTCCACCTGCTTTTAATGAAATACAGAATACAGAGACATCATTATTTTGAAATTCATTTACTAAACGTGCTCTTTCTTTTTTATCTGTACCACCATGCAAGTAGTAATAAGAAATTCCTTCATCTGTTAAACGTTTATTTAAGCTTTCTAACATACTTGTAAATTGTGAGAATAATAATACTTTATGTCCACTTTCTACTGCTGTATGAATTAAATCAATACATAAATCTTCTTTATTTGAGTTTCCTTTGTAATTTTCATATACAAGTGATGGTGAACAACAGATTTGTCTTAGACGAGTTAATTCCGCAAGTACGGCAATCTTATTCTTATTAAATTCTTCTTTTGTTTCTTTAGCTAAAGTGATTTTTAAGCGTCTAACACGCGCATCATAGAGTTCTTTTTGTTCACCTTCAAGTGGCGCATAATATACTTCTTCTAACTTATCAGGAAGATCTTGCAATACATCTTTCTTATATCTTCTTAAGATAAATGGTGCAATCATATTCCGCAATCTTTCTTCTTGTTCTGTATCGCGGTCTTTAACAATTGGTGATTCATAATTTGTCTTAAAGTAACGATAACGATATAAGAAGCCTGGTAATAAGTAATCAAATATACTCCATAATTCAGATAATCTATTTTCAATAGGTGTACCTGTTAAAGCAATTCTAAAGTTACTGTTAATTTCTTTTACCGATTGAGCTGCTTGCGTATTTGCATTCTTGATAAATTGAGCTTCATCAATAACTTCTACAGAAAAGCGCATCTTTTCATAGTAATCGAAGTCTCTTTTTAAAGAATCATAAGAAGTAATAAGGATATCTCCTTCTTTAGAATTTTGAATTGCTTCTGCACGGATATCTGGTGATCCAGAAACAATCACATAACTTAATGTAGGTGCAAATTTTTCTAATTCACTTGCCCAGTTATAGACAAGAGAAGCAGGACAAACAACTAACTTTCTCTTACCATCATTTAATGAAGCCATAAAGGTAATTACTTGTAATGTTTTACCTAAGCCCATTTCATCTGCAAGTAGTGCCGCAAATCCATTAGCTTGTAGACGACATAACCATTCATATCCTTCTTTTTGATATTCTCTTAATGTTGCTTGAATACATTCAGGGATAGGGAATTCTTTTTGATTAATATCTTCAATATTTTGAATTAAATCTCTAAAATACTGATCACGATTAATTTCTAAGTTAGATTCTTCATTCATTTTTTCTAAATATAGTGCTCTATATTTAGGAATACTAACTTGTCCTTTTTTGATATCTTTATTGGACAATTGTAAATCTTCAGCTAGCTTACTTAATGTTTCTAGTTCACTATCATCATCAATCGTAATAAAGCTACCATTCTTCAAACGATAATATTTCTTCTTAGGTGTATAACGAGATAAGATATCTGCTAAATCTTCAAGCGTACGTTTATCTGTATTTAAATCTAGTTGTAATAAATCACTTTGTACAGATACCCCAACAGAGAACTTTTCTATAGGACGTATCGTTAATTTCTTAAGTGCATCTGAAACAAATACTGTTCCTTTTTCTTTTAATCGTTCAACACCATCTGTTAATAAAGTATAGATTTTATCGTCATCATTAATAATTGCCCATTTATCATGTACTGGATCAAAAGAATTAAAGAATTGAGAGGCAAAACGATCTATATTTTTTTCTTCTTGATCATTTCTTTCCTTAAGATTCATTTTAGGTGTTTCTAATGCATTATATTTTTTATCCCCATAAATAGCATATATTTCTGCTGTAATCATACCTTCTTGAGGCATATCTAGATAGAACTCAAATTTAGGTTTAGGTAATGCATATTTTTCAGGCAAAAAGTTTTCTTTCTTAAGATATGTATATTTTTCTAATCCATCATAAAATAAGTTAGTAAAAGACTTCATATCGTTATCTGCGATAAATACATCTTCATTTTCATATCCTTGTATTTCCTGAATAAAACTATATAATCTCTTATCTTGTTTAGATCGAACAATCATATTATTTTCATCATCAACAGTGTAATAATATTTTTTTCCTACGTAGATATGCTTATTTTCTATATTTATTTCATATCCATCAGAAACCTTTTTAATACTTGTATTGATATTCATTTTGCCATCAATAACTTGATAATTTTCGGCTTGTTTACGATTTTCGCTTGCATGATATACTGATACACCACTAGCTTCTATCGCCTTCATAAAATCATCTAGATATTTACCTTTTAAAGTTAACTCACGGCCTACATCTACTCCACCACCATTATTAGAATAATAGCTATAATAACGATCTTCACCCACATAACTATCACCCGAACTAGGTAAAGAAACAATAAATTTAGCTAGAGGTAAACTTACAGAATCAAAAGAATCCATGCATAAAGTCACTTCAAAATCTTTTCCAAGAGAATAATTTGATTCATTCACAATATGCTTTTGAAATTCACTTATATTTTTAATGACATAGGATTTACGACCACCTTTAGATAAGTTAAAACTTACTTTCATATAGTCGTCATTTCGTTCATAATAATCATAAGCATCAGGCAGTTTAATCTCACTATTTATATGAACATCCCCACTTTTATCACAAACATCAAATTCTTCATCATTTAATCTAGGGATAGATAAATATTCTAAAGCATGTGTAATGCGATAATCCGATTCTCTTTTTATCTTCTTCTTTGATAAGACAATATATCCTTTTTCGACCAAATCTAAAAATTCATATATAGCCAATAGCATATGTGAACAAGGACGATTATATTTTTTGATATAAGAACATCTACAGCTTCCTCTTTTTATTAGGCCAGATTTATAATCTATCGTAGCTGTTACTTCAAAAATTCCTAGCTTGTTATCATCTAAAATATCTGCTTGTATATCAATTAATGGATACTGACTATCATCAAAATCAGACCATTGAATATAGTCATCATCATTCATTCTCTTGAGTTTCATTAATTCCATAGGATCACAATATTTTAATAAGTCATTTTTTGAAAACATAGCTTCTTTCCCCTTTGTATCTTATAATCATAACAGAAAACAAAATGAAAAACTTGTTATTAGGAGGAAATCTATGCCTTTTGTTACATATCTAACGATGTTAGCAGCGATATTAAATTATCTGTATATCAAACATCTAAAAAAAAGAGAAAATAGTGAATCTGCTTTAATTGATGCAGGAGCACTACATACACCATATCTTGGTGGAATCAAACAATGTTATCGCTTTTTTACTGCAGGACTAGTTCACTTTTCTTTTTATCACTTAATTATGAATTTATATTGCTTATATTCATTAGGTACAACAATTGAATATATCTTTGGTCATCTAGCATTTGCAATACTACTTTTTGGATCAATTATACTTGGTAATATATTTACTGTTTTACTAGAAAAAGGTTATGTCATTAGTGGTGGCTTAAGTTCTGGTATATATGGATTACTAGCAGTAGAACTAATACTTGTTTATTTAATCTATGGTATTGAAGGAATCACACAAAATACTTCCCTATTAATCACTATATTATTAAATGTCTCATTAAATTTTATGCCTGGTGTTGGTTGGAAAGCTCATCTAGGTGGAGCTACATTTGGTATATTATTTATGACTGTTATCTACAACTTCCTCTAAAAATAGTTTATCTAAGAGTTATGTGAAATATTGCATAACTCTTTTTTATCCCGAAAAACGTATTATATTCAGGACACTTTTATATTGCATGTAACTATAAATACTCTGTATTTTTCAACAATTGCAGGAGTAATTCCCATTTTAGCTGCAGTGTTAATGAAGAGTTCTTCGCGTTCATCATTTATTGCAATTTGATACATTTGTGTCATCCTCCTTAGCAATCTCTTTTATCGTTGCATATACCCATGCAGTAGATCTTTGTCCTTCCTTTAAGATAAGAGCTTTATCATTTAATGAAATTTTCTTTCTAAGTTCAGGAATATATTCATTAATTCTATCTTTACCAATCGATTTAATTGCTTGAATAATTAACCTAGTTTGAATAGATTTACCATAATTATCTTTATCATTTCTATGAACAAATTCGATTTCATTGTTATCAAAAGTATAGTTTCTATAAGGTCCTGAAGAAATATATAAATAACGACCTGGAACTTGAGTAGATAAACCAAGTAAATTCAGTACATATTCCCCAGATGGAGTAATTGACCAACCATAATTTCTGGCTATTGCCTCAGCAACACTATTCATATTAGGAGAAACTGTTTCATTTAAAAGCTTGCTAAATTTCGGCTTATAATAAATGCCTCTAGAAATCTTTTTAATTTTATTTTCATGTTCAAGTCTAGATAGTGTTTTTCTTGCCGTATCATAATTTGTTATATCTGTAAAATCTGAAATGATAAAAACACTTCCTAAACTTGCATCATCTATCCTTTTCTCTATTTCATTTGAAATTATCATAGAAGCTGTCCTCCACTTGTCCTAAAAATTATACCACATTTCGGACATTTTTTAATATTTTGAGCAACAAAAAAATAGGCATTTGCTCTACCTCAATAGCACTAACGCCTAGTTTACTTCTTTGACAATATTATTATGCAACTTCTTTATTTAGCTTATAGATTTTCCACATTCCTTTATAAGCTAAGTCTGGATCATAGTCATTAATCATATCTGTTTCATTTGCAATGATTTTTCCTAGACCCCCTGTCGCAATAACAGGACAATCTGGATCATTTAATTCCTTCTTCATTGTCTTAATGATATATTCAACTGCACCAATATAACCATATACAATACCAGCTTGCATACCTGAGATGGTATTTGTACCTAGTATTGATTTAGGCTTTTGAATTTCTACATTAGGTAATTTTGCAGCTTGGCTAGTTAAAGCATTTGCACTAATACGAATACCTGGTGTAATAATACAATACTTAAATACAGCATCTTTAGAAATATAATCAAATGTTGTTGCTGTACCAAAGTCAATAACAATACATGAAGAATGATATTTTTCATGTCCTGCGACAACATCAACAATTCTATCTGCACCTACTTCTTTAGGATTTTCTGTTTGTATTTTAATTCCTGTTTTTATACCAGGCCCAATAATAATAGGTTCTTTCTTTAAGAACTTGATAATTGCTGAATTAAATGAATACATCACTTGTGGTACTACACTAGAAATAATGACATCATCTACTTGATGTTTCATGATTTCTGAATTCATAAAGAAAGAAGATAATGCAATAACAAATTCATCACTTGTTCTAGGTGTTTTTGTTGTTAAACGAAATGTACCATATACTTTCTCGTCATCTACTAGACCCATCGCAATATTTGTATTTCCTATATCTACAGTTAAAATCATTTTATTTTCCTTTCACGCAATAATTTAATATTTCTCTAGCTGCATCCCTTTTAGATAATAAAGGATACTCTTTTACGTCATCTTTAGAAATAATTGCGACTTTATTTGTGTCATAGGCAAAACCTGCACCTTGTTCCTTAAGATTATTCGCTACGATATAATCACAATTTTTCTTTTCTAGTTTCTTTCTAGCAGATTCAAGAAGTTTTTCTGTTTCCATGGCAAATCCAATTAGAATTTGATCATCTCTTTTTTCTTTACCAATTGTTTCTAAGATATCTGTTGTTTTAACAAGTTCTAGATTCATATCTTCACCTGTTTTATGAATCTTATTCTCTGCTATTTCTTTTGGTGTAAAGTCGGCTACTGCAGCAGCTAAAATCATGACATCGCTTGTTTTGTTATAACTAAATACTGCTTCAGCCATTTCTTTTGCACTAGTTACTTCAATCATATTTACATCTCGAATTGGATTTAGATTTGTTTTACCTGTAACAAGTGTTACTTCTGCACCTAAGTTACGTGCCATTTTTGCTAAAGCATATCCCATTTTCCCTGTACTATGATTTGTTAAGTATCGAACAGGATCTAGAGCTTCTTGAGTTGGGCCAGCAGTAATTAATACTTTCTTTCCTTTTAAAAACTGATCTTCTTCTAATAATTCTTTGATTTTATCTTCAATTTCATTAGCTTCTGGCATTCTACCTTTACCTGTATCACCACAAGCTAAATATCCCGAATTACTTTCTAAAACAAACATACCGTGTTTTTTACACTTATCAATATTTTCTTGTGTAATTTCATTTTCTAACATTCCTGTATTCATTGCAGGAACAATTAATTTTTTACATTTAGCTGCCAAAAAAGTCGTTGTAAGCATGTTATCCGCAATACCATTTGCGACTTTAGCAATTGTATTTGCACTAGCTGGTGCAATAACAAATAAATCCGCTTTTTTCGCAATAGATATATGATGTACATCCGGTTCATAGTCTACAGAAAACATATCTGTTACTACTCTACTTCCACTTAATGTTTGAAATGTCAAAGGAGTAACAAACTTTTGAGCAGCTTCACTCATTAATACAATTACTTCATAATTTTGTTTTTTTAAGCTCGAAACAAGTGAACATATTTTATATACAGCAATACCACCTGTAACGCCTATTACAATACACTTTTTTTCTTCCATATCTTTTCCTTCTGTCGTTCCACTTGATACAACGAAATCCTAAAACATTATACATTGAAAAGAATAAAAGTATGTCTAAAATAATCTTATAGAAAGCGAGTAATTATTATGAAATATCTTGTCGTATCCGATATACATGGATCATTAAGTGGAGCAGAAGCTCTAAAAGAAAGTTATCTTTACCATAAAGCAGATGCCATTCTTTGTTGTGGTGACATCTTATACCATGGGCCTAGAAATGATTTACCTGAAGATTATGCCCCTAAGAAAGTTATCGAAATTATTAAGTCACTTACTACTGATATCATTACTGTTAGAGGTAATTGTGATGGTGAAGTAGATGAAATGGTATTAGGTTTCCCATTACTTAGTACAACAAATTATTTTTATTTAACAAAGAAACATAAAGTATGCATGAGTCATGGTCATGTTTATAGCCCAACTAAGCTTCCACCACTTACTACTGGTAGTATTTTCTTATCTGGTCATACACATGTTCCTACAGCCGCAATGAATGAAAATGGTGTATATCTATTTAATCCAGGATCTATTTCTTTACCTAAAGAAAATCATCCTCGTACTTATGCAATATTAGAAGAAAACCATTTTACGATTTATAAATTAGATCATAGTGAATATATGAATATGGACTTTTAGTTATGAAAACATTTGAATCGTTATGTATGAGTCTTCCTGAAGACATTATTAAAGCGAAATATTTTGGCGATTTTAATCGCGCACTAGATTTGATTGATAAGCATCTTAATGATAAAAAAACATTAGATTGTATTAAAGATAGATTAAAATTTGAAAAGTTAGTATTAAAAGAATTACCTCTAGAATATCCTTATTCTATTCAAGAAGGATTAGAAATCATTCAAAAAGAAATACCTGACTTTACTTTAAAAGAACTAACAGAGTGGGTAAAAAATGAAAAAGTAGACTGGATTTATGTTAATGGTAAAGAACATTTATCTCATCGCTTCTTTGATACAATGAAAAAAGTTTATCCAGAGATTGCTAGAAGAGCGAATATTGAAGATCATGATGAACATTTTGGTTTATTAGAAGAAAACTTAAAAGAAATGAAAGAAAAAGGATCTAGTACTTATCATTTCAAAGTTAGAACTTCTATTCAAATTAACGATGAAGCATTTATTCCAAATAAAAAAGTACATGTTCATTTACCTGTACCTAGTGAATGCTTAAATATCAAAAATGTAAAAATCTTAGATTATACTCCTTGTGAAACTACTTATATTTCTAATGCGAATAGTCGTACGATTTATTTTGAAGAAGTACTACAAGAAAATCATCCATTCTTTGTAGAGTATGAGTATGATTGCACAGCTAAATATACTGCATTAAGTACAGGACAACCTTCTTCTTATAAAGAATATACAGATGAAAAGTATCCAGCAATTGTATTTACGCCACTACTTAAAGCATTAGTGAAAGAACTAAAAGGTGATGAAACAGATCCATTAAAAATTGCTAGAAACTTCTATGACTATTGTACAGAAAATGTTACATATTCTTTTATGCGCAAATATATTACATTACCTTTTATTGGTGATTATGTAGGAGCTTCATTAAAAGGAGATTGTGGTGTACAAGCATTATTATTTATTACTTTATGTAGAATAGCAGGTATACCTGCTCACTTCCAAAGTGGCTTATATACAAAAATAAATGAAGCTAGTTGTCATGATTGGGCTATGTTTTATGTAGAACCTTATGGTTGGTTATTCGCTGATCCTAGCTTTGGTGGCTCTGCATTTAGAGCAAACAAAAAAGAATTACATGATTTCTACTTTGGTAACTTAGATCCATTTAGAATGGTAGCGAATAATGATGTATGTAATGAATTTGATCCACCTAAGAAATATATCCGTGATGATCCATATGATAATCAATCAGGTGAAATCGAATATGATGACTATGCTTTAACTAATCGTCAAACTACAAATACAAAAGAAATCATCGAATGTAAAAAGTTATAAACACATAAAAAATGCATGATTCTGTACAAGTTACAGTGATCATGCATTTTTATTTATTCTTGTAAGTAAGAATTATTCAGCAGCGTTAGCAGCAGCTTGTTCACCAGCGATACGACCAAATGTCATAATGTCAGGATAAGCGTTACCACCAAGTCTGTTATTACCATGGATGCCTGTTGTTACTTCACCAGCAGCATATAGGTTAGCAACTACATTCTCGTCAGCACCTAATACTTCAGCGTTTTCATTAATAGAAACACCACCCATTGTATAGTGAACTGTTGGAGTACGTAAGCTAGCATAGTATGGACCTTGTTCGATTACAGAATCTTCACTACAAGCTTTACCAAATTCATCTTTACCAGCTAACATACCAGCGTTATATGTTTCTACTGTTTCTTTTAATGTATCTGCATCAACACCAATCTTTTCTGCTAATTCTTCTAATGTATCAGCTTTTACAGAATGTCCATCAGCTAATAAGCTTTCGATTTGTTCTGTACGAGTATCATCACCTTCAATAGCACTGCTATCAACGATTAACCACATTTGGCCATCTGTTTGAGCTAGTTCTGCCATACTAATTGCATAACGTGTATTGTCTTCATTAATGAAACGTTTACCTTCTTTGTTAACGAACATATATTCTGTTGCACTTAACCAGTTACCTACGAATTCACTAACACATCCACAATCCTCAATTGGGTCACCTAATGGATGAACTTGGATTTGATCAAGATTTGCTAATTTACCACTAGCATTTTCTACTAATGCTAAACCATCACCTGTACTAGAAGCAGCACAACTTGTTAACTTAGTAGTAATTGCTCCATTACTGTATTCATAAACTAAATCACTATTAGCTGCATATCCACCAGTTGCGATAATTACGCTCTTAGCTGTAACAGTAATTGTACTTCCATCACTTCTTTCAGCAACACAACCTGTAACAGTATTGTCATCATCAACTGTTAAAGATGTAACTTTAGCATCTGTTTCGATTTGTGCACCGCGTGCTGTTGCATATTCAGATAACTTATCAATATAAATACGTCCACCGTTATCACCTTCAGAACCAGTAGCCGCAACTAAGTCAACTTGGTGACCACGAGCCCATTTACCACCAATAGCCATGAAAATATAATCACTCTTGAATGGAACACCAATTGTTTCTTCTAACCAAGTTAATGTTTCTGGAGCTTTTTCTGCATATGTACGAATTAGAGAGATGTTATCAATATATCCACCACCTGCATATGTTTGTAATGCATGCCAATTTACACTATCGAATAATGTAACACCATCATTCTTTTCCCATTCTTCATAATCAGCACGAACAGCATCCATTAATGCTTGATATTCAGCATCGTCTGTTTCTTGGCTAATAGCTTCTTCGACTTCTGCACGGTTTGAATCATTCATTGTTAGATTCTTTTGACGAGTAGAATCAGCAGAGTTAAATGTACCTTCACCTAGTTTTGTATTACCACCAATACTAGCTGTCTTTTCAAGTACTAATACACTAGCACCTGCTTCAGAAGCACTAGCAGCTGCAGCCATACCAGCTCCACCTGCACCAACGATTACAACATCAACATCATATGTTAAGTCTTCACCTTTTGTTGTACTTGTCTTAGTTTGATAATCATCTACATTTACTCCAGCATTTGTTAATGCATCTTTTACTGCAGCAATTAGACCTTCACTTGTTAATGTAGCTGTAGCCATTGTATCTACGTTAACAGTGTTACCTTCTACCATTTCTGGAATTAACTTATCGAATGCTGGTGTACCAACACCTTCAGTTTCAGATTGTTCTTTTACTTCAATGTTAGTAATCTTACCTTCTTCATCAAGAGTAACAGCGACTTTAATATCTCCATTACGTCCTTCACCTGTTCCTTCATAAGTACCTGCTACACTACTAGAGCTATCAGTTGTACTTGATGAAGAACATCCACTCATTGTTAACATTGTTGTTAATGATAACAAAAGAGCTATAACTTTCTTTGTCATTTCTTTTCCTCCACAAGATGCTTATAAGCATCAATCGTTAACATTTTAACAAGTGATATAAATGTGAACAAATAGAACTTTTATACTGAATCCATAGCAAAAATCTATGAGTCTTGTTATACTTTGTTCAAGGTATTTATTATGACAATTAATCAATTACGTTATTTTTGTGTTCTAGCTCGTACTGAGCATTATGGTAAAGCAAGTGAAGAATTATATATTTCTCAACCTTCCTTAAGTAGAGCAATTTCTTTATTAGAAGAAGAATTAGATGTAGAACTATTTTCTAAACAAGGTAGAAATGTAACGTTAACTCATGCAGGTCGCGTCTTTTTAGAATATATAGAACAATCTCTATCTATATTAGAACTTGGTGTCGGTGCGATGCAGAAGTTCTCAAATCATACAGAAGTATTATCCGTTGGTTGTATTACACCATTTTTAGGTAAGAATTCATTCCATTCTTATTTATTAAATGCTTTTTCTCATAATCGTTCTCAACTAGATATTTCTGTATCCCAAACAGATAATCTATTAAATGATTTAAGAAAACATCGTTATGATTTAGTATTTTGTAGTTATTCTTCTACAGCACACGATATTAACTTTATTCCTATCCTAGAATTACCTTTTGTTGTCGCTATGTCTAATGATGATGAATTAAACAAATATGATTCAGTCTCAATGGAACAATTAAGAAATCGACCAATGGTTTTTAATGCAGAACCAATCTATTCTTCCTTAATTCAACGTATATTTGACTATCATCATATAACACCTATTGTAAAAGGGTCTTCTAATGAGGATTCTGTCCTTCTTAGAATGGTAGCTGATAAAGTTGGCTTATTAATTAGTACAGATCACATACAAATGCATACAAATGAAACAGTACTAAAGCCTTTAAAACAAGATGAATTCCATCGTTATATTTATTTAGCTTATTTGCCAAACTCTAATCATTCTCATAGTGCTGAACAAATTATAAACTTTGCTAAAACTCACTCTATCGAAGAAAAAGGTCTACAACCTAAAGTTATAGACCGATATAACAATTTATAAAAATGCTAAAGTGACATTTTTATTATTCGTTAGCAGAAAGAATTTCTTTCACTTCTTCGATTGATATTTTAGCAATTATAGATATCTGCTCAATGGAAATCCCATTAGCAAACATACTACGAACTAAGTTAGCTTGAGCTTTAGCTTCGCCTTTTGCTTCTCCTTTTGCTTCACCCACTAATTCGCCTTCTTTATACCATTCATCTTGATGATCTTTCACATAACGATCTAATTCA
>CAVAZS010000032.1:0-18560 GCA_963593385.1 Lachnospiraceae bacterium
AAAAAGCATTGAATCACTTGGACTCAATGCCTTATATGTTGATTATTCAGCTACTTCTGCTTTTGAAGTATCTTCTGAAGCATCATTATCCCCTTCTACAGATTGAGGTAAATTTTTTGCTTCAGCTTCAGCTTCTGCTAACGCTTCTACTTTAGCATGACGTTCAGCCTTAATTTGTTCTGCACGTGCTACGATACGATCAGTAGTTTCTCTATGGTAGCTCATTCTACCTGTACCAGCAGGAATTAACTTACCAATAATTACGTTTTCTTTTAGACCAGCTAAGTTATCTACCTTACCCTTAACAGCAGCTTCCGTTAACACACGAGTTGTTTCTTGGAATGATGCAGCTGATAAGAATGAATCAGTTTCAACGGCTGACTTAGAAATACCAAGTAATAATGGGTTGTATTGTGCTGGAGCTTTATCTTCATCAAACAATTGATTGTTAATATTTTCCATATTAGAAATACTTAATGTTTGACCAACAGATAATCCAGAATCACCACTATCAACTACGATTACTTTTCTTAGCATTTGCTTGATCATAACTTCAAGGTGCTTATCAGAAATATCGATAGACTGTGTAGAATATACTTTCTTAACTTCTTTTAAGATATATTCTTCAGCAGCTCTTACACCGGCTACTTCTAATAATTCTTTTGGAGCAATTTGACCTTCAGATAATGGTTCACCAGCACTTACTACAGTACCAACTTTGATTTCAGAACGAATAGCTTGTGTTAAGTCACACTTATGTTCAATTTGTTCTTTACCACTAGTTACTGTAACAATCATACCTTGGTGATTATCTTGAGCACGAATATCTGTTACTTCACCATCAATCTTAGCAATTACTGCTACTCTCTTAGGTGTACGAGCTTCAAATAATTCTTCTACACGAGGAAGACCTTGTGTGATATCACCAGATTGGTTCGCAACACCACCAGTGTGGAAGTTACGCATTGTTAACTGAGTACCAGGTTCACCAATAGCTTGGGCAGCCATAACACCGATTGCTTCACCTTGTTCAACAGGGTTACCTGTAGCCATGTTACGACCATAACACTTACAACAGATACCATTGTGACTCTTACATGTGAACACATTACGGATATAAGCACGTTTTACACCAGCATCAACTGCTTTTTGTGCTAAATCATCAGTAATATATGTATTTTCATCGATGATTACTTCACCAGTATTTGGATCTTCAATTGCATCTTGAGTATAACGACCAACGATTCTATCAAAGAATTTTTCAATTACAGAATTATTCTTTTGATCGATGATGTCTTCAACTAAGTATCCACTTTCAGTACCACAATCTTCTTCAGTAACGATTACTTCATGAGCAACGTCTACTAAACGTCTTGTTAAGTATCCAGATTCAGCTGTCTTTAAGGCAGTATCTGTTAATCCTTTACGTACACCGTGTGTAGAAATAAAGAACTCTGACACGCTCATACCTTCACGGAAACATGAGTAGATAGGGACTTCAATAATAGATGGTTGATATTCTTTACGTGACTTACTTTGAGTAGGACGAGCCATTAGACCACGCATACCTGCAAGCTGTGTAAAGTGGTTCTTGTTACCACGGGCACCAGATACAGCCATCATGTTGATAGGGTTCATACGGTCCATTGATTCCATTAATGTGTCACCAACAGTGTTCTTAACGCTATCCCATAGTTTAGAGAATGCGCCTTCCCATTCTTGAGGAGTTAATAAACCTCTATCACGTAAGTTATTTAATTGATCAGCCTTTTGTTTACCTTCATTAACGATTTGTTCCTTATTAGGCGCAACGCTAATATCACTTAATGCAACAGTCATACCAGCAGTTGTTGAATATAAGTAACCCATATCTTTTAATGAGTCAAGGATATCACTTGTACCATTAATCTTATATTTATCGAATACCGCAGCGATTAAGTTTCCTAAATCCTTTTTCTTAAATTCAGGAGTAACTTTACGGCTTTGGATTTCTTTCTTAACATCAGATCCAAATGGAACAAATTCTGTATCAGGAGTCTTCTTTAATGATTCAGCACTAGCTTCATTTAAATATGGGAAGTCAGCAGGGAATACATTATTGAAGATAATCTTACCAACAGATGTTAGTAAGTAGCTATTGTTTTGTTCTTCTGTAAAGCATGTTTTATGAAGCGTATAAGCTGGAATCGCAATACGTGTATGTAAATGTACAACACCTACTTGATAAGCCATTAATACTTCATTTACATCTTTAAAGATATGTCCTTCGTTATCACCATATCTTCTCCATTTAGCAGCTTCATTAGGAAGACCTAATTTTTCTAAACGGTCAGCTTTACGATAGAATTCTTCAGCTGTTTGTTCCATGTTTAGATAGAAGTTACCTAGAACTAAGTCCTGTCCTGGAGTAACGATAGGTTTACCATCCTTAGGACCAAGGATGTTATTTGCACCAAGCATTAATACTTCAGTTTCAGCTCTTGCCATTTCACTTAATGGTAGATGCACAGCCATCTGGTCACCATCGAAGTCAGCGTTGAAGGCAGGACATACTAATGGGTGAAGACGAATTGCATGACCATTTACAAGTTTAGGGAAGAATGATTGAATACCTAATCTATGTAATGTAGGCGCACGGTTTAAGAATACTGGGTGTCCAGCAATAACTTGCTCAACAATATCCCATACTCTTGGATCTTGTCTATCAATTAATTTTTCAGCTGTCTTAGGATTGCTTGCAATTTGTTGATTTACAAGTTCACTAATAACAAATGGTTTATATAACTGAATAGCCATTTCTCTAGGTAATCCACATTGCCACATCTTTAGATCTGGTCCAATTGCGATAACTGAACGACCTGAGAAGTCAACACGCTTACCTAATAAGTTTTGACGGAAACGACCTTGTTTACCTTTTAATGAATGTGATAATGATTTTAATGCACGTCCACCAGCACCAGTAATAGCTTTAGAACGACGACCATTATCAATTAAAGCATCAACTGCTTCTTGTAACATTCTCTTTTCGTTTTGAACGATGATAGCAGGAGTTCCAAGTTCAAGTAATTTCTTTAAACGATTATTACGAGTGATAACACGACGGTATAAATCATTTAAGTCACTTGTCGCAAATCTTCCACCATCAAGTTGAAGCATAGGTCTTAAATCAGGTGGTATAACAGGAAGAACTGTTAGAACCATCCATTCAGGCTTATTATCGCTCTTTCTGAAGGCATCAACTGTTTCTAAACGCTTGATTAATTTCTTACGTTTATCACCTGTTGCTTTTTCTAGTTCTTCAGTAATAGCGTTATATTCTTTTTCTAGATCCATTTGTTCTAGTAAAACTTTTACTGCTTCAGCACCACTTTGAGCAACGAAGCTTCCTGGACCATAAATTGCAGTATTTTCACGTAATTCACGTTCAGAAAGAATTTGCTTATAAGCAAGCTTTGTATCACCTGGATCTACAACAATCCAACTAACGAAGTAAACAACTTCTTCTAATTGCTTAGGTGGAACATTTAATAGTAAACTCATACGACTTGGAATACCACGTAAGTACCAAATATGAGCTACTGGAGCAGCTAGTTCAATATGTCCCATACGTTCACGACGTACAGAACTCTTTGTGATTTCTACACCACACTTTTCGCAAACTACACCTTGATAATGAATTTTCTTGTATTTACCACAAGCACATTCCCAGTCCTTAGTAGGACCGAAAATGCGTTCGCAGAATAAACCATCACGTTCAGGCTTTTGAGAACGATAATTGATTGTTTCAGGTTTTTTAACTTCTCCCTTTGACCAATGTTTAATTGTTTCAGGTGAAGCTAGACCAACTTTAATTGCGCTAAAGTTATTAATATTCATCGTTCTATGCCCTCCTATTCATTTTCCCCATAATCATCAAAGCCAACTTCTGCAGCTTCTGGAACGATATCGTCATCATCAGAATTTTCTTTAATTCCAAATCCTCCTTGTTCCATAATGCTTGCATCGTCAACTAAGATGTTTTGGTTATTCATATCATCTTTTACAGATTCAGCGATTTCTTCTTTTTCCATCTTTTGTAAGTCAACTTCATCGCCTTCTTCATCGTACATACGAACATCTAATGCTAATGCTTGTAATTCACGAACTAATACTCTAAATGATTCAGGAATACCAGGTTCAGGTAAATCTTTGCCCTTAACAATAGCTTCATATGTCTTAGTACGTCCGATAACGTCATCTGACTTAACTGTTAAGATTTCTTGTAATGTATGTGCAGCACCATATGCTTCTAATGCCCAAACTTCCATTTCTCCGAATCTCTGTCCACCATTTTGTGCTTTACCACCTAAAGGTTGTTGAGTAACTAGAGAATAAGGGCCAGTAGCACGAGCATGTAACTTATCGTCAACCATGTGTGCAAGTTTAATCATATACATGACACCAACGGCGATACGTTCATCATATGGTTCACCAGTCATACCATCAGTTAATAAGTATTTTCCATCAGGAGAAGTATTTGCTTCAGCCATGATGTTCTTTAAGTCTTCATTTGATACACCATCAAATACTGGAGTAGCAAACTTACAGCCTAAGCTTCTAGCAGCCATACCTAAATGTACTTCTAGCACCTGTCCGATGTTCATACGAGAAGGCACACCGAATGGGTTTAGCATAATGTCGATTGGAGTACCATCTTGCATATATGGCATATCTTCAAGTGGCATAATCTTAGAGATGACACCCTTGTTACCATGACGGCCGGCCATCTTATCACCTTCAGAAATTTTTCTCTTCTGAACAATATATACTTTAACAACTTCATTTACTCCAGGTGGAAGTTCATGGTTGTCTTTACGTTTGAAGATACGGATAGAATGAATAATACCTGCACCACCATGAGGTACCTTTAATGAGTTGTCACGTACTTCACGTGATTTTTCACCAAAGATAGCAAGTAATAATTTTTCTTCAGGTGTAACTTCACTTTGTCCTTTTGGAGTAACTTTACCTACTAAGATATCGCCTTCCTTAACTTCAGCACCGACCATAATAATTCCTCGACTATCAAGGTTACGACAAGCACTTTCACTTACGTTAGGAATATCTCTTGTAATTTCTTCAGGACCTAATTTTGTTTCACGACATTCAAGATCATATTCATCAATATGTACAGAAGTATAAACGTCTTCACGTACCATACGTTCTGACATGATAATCGCATCTTCATAGTTATAACCATGCCATGTCATGAAGGCAATTAATACGTTTTGTCCTAATGCAAGTTCACCACTTTGCATTGAAGGACCATCAGCTAAGATATCGCCTCTTTCAACTTTTTCACCATCCCAAACAATTGGTCTTTGGTTTAAACAAGTTGAGTTATTTGAACGACGGAACTTAGTTAATTCATATTCATGTTCCTTACCGTTTTCTTCTGTAACTACAACCTTAGTTGCATCTACATAAGTTACAGTACCAGGAGCAGTAGCAACACAAGCAGAACCTGAGTCACGAGCAACACGGTGTTCCATACCAGTACCAACAAATGGACTATGTGGATTTAATAGTGGAACGGCCTGACGTTGCATGTTCGCACCCATTAAGGCACGAGTACAGTCATCGTTTTCTAAGAATGGTACGCAAGCAGTTGCGACAGATACGATTTGTCTTGGAGATACGTCGGCATAGTCGATTTCATCAACATTAGCCATAACAGTTTCACCAGCAATACGAGCAACGATCTTATCACCAACTAATTTACCATCAACAATCTTACTAGCTTGAGCAATAACGTGATCGTTTTCTTCATCCGCAGACATATAAACGATTTCATCAGTTACTATGCCACCTTTTTCCACCTTACGATATGGTGTCATAATGAATCCATATTCATTAATTCTTGCATATGTTGTAAGGTTTGAAATTAGACCGATGTTTGGTCCTTCAGGTGTTTCAATAGGACAAATACGTCCATAGTGACTATTGTGAATATCACGAACTTCAAAGCCAGCTCTTTCTCTAGACAAGCCGCCAGGACCTAGTGCTGAAATACGACGTTTATTTGATAATTCAGCAAGTGGATTTTCTTGGTCCATAAATTGCGATAATTGTGAACTAGAGAAGAATTCTTTTATAGCAGCAGTTAAAGGACGAATATTTGTTAATTGCTTTGGTGTTAAGTTTGTTGCATCAGCAATTGACATTCTTTCTTTAACAACTCTTTCCATACGGCTTAAACCAATACGGAATTGATTTTGAATTAATTCACCTACGCTACGAATACGACGGTTTCCTAACATATCGATATCATCAACTGTTCCTACGCCATCAAGCATTGTTAATTCATAGTTGAATAATGCATACATATCAGACATTGTAATTGTATGTTTTGTATTTAGTGGATCTCCACCAATTACTCTTACTTCGTGTCCATCAGCCGCAAATACTTTGAACTCTTGAACACAAGCACCAACTAACCATACAATAACTTTTTCTTGTTTAGTTGCGCGAGCTACAATATCTTCTTTTACACTAGTAGTTAATTGTGTAACAGGTAAATCTGGAATATAGCGTTCGCAAACTAGTTCGCCATCTTCGTTGAATAAATCTTCATCATCAACTGTTACTCTTCCAATTGTATATAAACGTGAACCGTAATCTAATACGCTACTTGCATTGTCATTTGTTAGTTCTGCTTTGCTAGCAAAGATACTTGCATAAACTGTAACTTTGTCACAAGCTTTAGCAATCTTCTTGGCATCACTTTCAGTAATGACAGTACCTCTTTCAAGGCTTAAAGAACTTGTTTCAATATCTGTTGCTAAGATTCTACCAACAAGAGCACTTGTCCAAGACGCATCCATTACAGCTGTAACTGGATGAGAGAAACCATGCTTATATGGTAATGATCTACAATAGATACCTTTATTGAATTCTTCACGTAACTTATTACGTTCGTCTTTTGTGATATGTGTGTTTTTCTTAAATACTACTTTTCCTTCAGCACTAACAACATCTTGAGCTAAAGAATTACCTTCCATACGATCAACAACGCTTAGTTTCTTTAATACTTTATAACGACCAGCTTTTGTTAAATCGTAACGACGATAATCGAAGAACTTCGCATCCATTAATGTTGTTGCACCATCAATAGTTGCAATTTCATCAGCTCTTTGGTTCTCATAGATTGTTAATAACGCATCATGAGTAGTTTTTGTTTTATCAGCATTTAAAGTATTCTTAATTTCTTCATAGTTTCCAAATACACTTGTATATAGAAGCATGTAGTCATTTAAGAATTCTCTTTCTTCTTCAGGCACAATAACGTCTGGATATACTTCAAAACGTAATGCTTTTAAGAATTTTTGCATTCCTGTTGTATCGAAAGCATCTTCGCCCTTCTTAATATTTAAAGACATACCAATAGCCTTAAATAAAATTGTGCTAAAAATCTTTCTTCTTCTATCAACAGAAACGTTCATGATTCTGCCTAAAGCAGCTTTTTTATCATCTGACATGAACTCTAGCCAAGTACCTCTACTAGGAATAAGTTCACATGTATAAGTATCTCTACCTGTACGGTCTTCAGAAATGATATCAAAATATGCACCAGGTGAACGTACAATCTGAGATACGATAACACGCTCAGCACCATTGATGATAAATGTTCCGGTAGGTGTCATTAAAGGGAAATCGCCAAGGAAAACATCTTCCCATTTTGTCATAACTTCACCAGTTTCGGAATCAACCATTTCTAGTTCCATCTTTGCTTTTAAAGGAGCGCAATAATTTGTTTCACGATATTTGCACTCACTAATAGAATATTTTGGCTCTCCAAACTCATAATCTAAGAATTTAAGTTTGATATTGCCTGCATAGTTGTAAATCGGATAAATATCCTCGAATACTTCGCGGATTCCGTCTGTGACGAACCACTCAAAAGAAGCAGTTTGAATTTCAACTAAGTCTGGTAAATCTAAGCCAGCACTTACCTTCGAGTAATCACGTCTTTCTGACTTTTTTCCACAATGCACAACGTGGTATGTCTCTTTATTTTCCATGTACGCCATCCTTTCGCATGCATCGCCTGAAACGCTGAAAAGGGTATAGTTTCCCCTTACTGAATTTTGGCTTTTTTGCAATTTATAATATTAACATTAGTTACTATTTTCGTCAATTTCTACTTGACAGATTTGATAATCCAATATCCTCTATCTTTTCCAACTATTTCAACTGTAGAAAATAGCGTTTCTAATTTTTTGATTGCACTCAGAGCACCTTGTTTTTTCTGAATAACAATCATAAACTTTCCTGATTCATTTAAGTGATCATAAGCTTCATCAAACATACGATAAATGTTTGCTTTACCAGTTCTTATTGGCGGATTTAGGAATATCCAATCAAATGTTCGATTGATATTTTCAAAGCCATCAGAAACAATCGCTTTGTTCTCCATACCATTCTTCTCGTAATTTAAACTAGCTAATTCAACAGCTCTATTATTGATATCACTTGAAATAACTTTGCAGTTTGTAAATTTGTTTTGTAATACAACGCCTATAGCACCATATCCGCATCCAAAATCTAATATGTTACCTTGTATATCTTCTTTAATAGCCGCTTCTAATAAAGCTAGTGTTCCATAATCAATATATGTTTTGCTGAAGACACCATCATCACTAATAAATGTATACAGATACCCCGAAAACCGGAAAGAAAATTCCCTCCGGTTCGATGTTAGATTGCGGTTATCGGTAAAATAATGTACTTGATCCGTAAAAATCGCATCCTTTCTCATAGGGTCTAAAAGCCGAATAGCATTATTCGGCTTTTATTCGTCTGTAAAATGTTTTTAAGACTATTTGAATTCAACAGTAGCGCCTGCGTCTGTAAGAGACTTCTTGATCTTTTCAGCTTCTTCAGCAGGTACATCTTTCTTGATTTCTGCAGGTAGAGCATCAACAAGTTTCTTAGCATCAACTAGGCCTAAACCTGTGATTTCACGAACTACTTTGATTACTCCTACTTTAGAATCACCGAAGCTTGTCATTACAACTGTAACGTTCTTAGGTGCAGCAGCTTCTTCAGCTGGAGCAGCAGCAACTGCTACTGGAGCAGCGGCACTTACACCGTATTTTTCTTCGATTGCTTTAACGAGTTCATTTAACTCGAGGATTGTTGCTTCATCAAGATAAGCAAGAATTTCATCTTGTGTTAACTTTGCCATGGATTATTTTCCTCCTCTTCCTTAGGCTTCTGCTGCTACAGCAGCTTCTTCTTTAGGTGCTTCTTCAGCACTTGCCGGTTTAGCTTCAGCTACAGCATTTACTGCACGAGCGAATGAAGATACCGGTGCCTGTAATACAGACAATAACATAGATAGCATTCCTTCTCTGTTTGGTAAGGAAGAAAGTTCGTTTAATGTCTTTGTATCGATAACTTTTCCTTCAACAATACCGCCCTTAAGAACAAGTGCTTTATGTTTTTTAGCAAACTGTGCCATAACACGGCTTGCTGCGGTTTCATCTTGACCGAATGCAATTGCATTTGGACCAGTTAGAACATCTTTCAATTCTGCAAAACCTGCATCTTCAGCAGCTCTAGCAGCTAAAGTGTTCTTGTAGACTTTCATGTCAACGCCTTCTGCACGAAGTGCTCTACGAAGTTCAGTAACTTCAGAGACAGTTAAGCCACGGTACTCAGCAACAACAGTAGAAGATGATTTTTTGAACTTGTCACTAATTTCAGTAACAACATTCTTTTTAGATTCTAATACCGCTTGATTCATTGGTTTACCTATACCCTTCTAGTTATCGATAACCGTAAACATATAAATGCCCTCACTTGACAGCAAGGGCATAAAAAGTTCAAATGTGTGAGACTTTTCTACCTCGGTAACATTATTAAGCTTAAGCCGTTACTGTCTGTGGTATCTGATAACAGAAATATAATATTGATAAGCCTTTACTTTGTCAATAACTTTTTCTTGTTTTTACCCAACATTTTGTAGAAAGTTCATTTTTTAGCGAAAAGTGTGTTGAAATCTAAACTTATGACCATTTTTACTTTTTAACAATCCATTTACCATTACGATTGGATCCTTCACGATCAAGTTTTCCATCATTTCTAAGATCTTTAATTGTTTTTTGTACTTGTTTTCGTGTTAGATCAAATTCCTGCATAAGCGCTATCTGCGTTATTGATGGATTATTCTGCATTTCGAATAGAATAGCTTGTTCTCTTTCGGCTCCCTTTTTTGGCTCCTTTTTGGCTCCTTTTTGTTCTTTGACTATTCCATTATCTAAAAATGCATCATGCACATAGATGCGTGAAATAAAATAGCTATGCTCATCATCTGTCTCAAACTCAGGTTTTGGTGAACCATTTTCTTCGAGTGCTTTAAGAATTTTACTAAATCCTGTATTTCTACCTTCTGTCAAATGAAGTTCTTTAAGGAAATCACCGATACGTCTATTTCTATATCTTCTATTTGAAACTTTATATCGTTTTAATCCTTCTTGAGTTACCGAGCGATCCGGTCCAGGAAAACTAACGATTTCAATCATTTCTTTTTCAACTCTAACTTCAATTGGTTCTCTTATGTCGTATGCACGATGATATACAGCATTCGATAGAGCTTCTTCTATTGCAGCATATGGATAGTTATATACCCAATCTGCTTCTGCTTTATCTGCTCTTTTTATAATTTTCTTTGTAATGATTGAGTTTTTTATAAACTGTAGAGCTTCTCTTAGTTGTTGATGTATTGGGCCTTTAAATGTATTTTCGATAATCGTATTACCACCTAATCCATCCGGAAATTGCACAATATCAATTTGCGTACAAGGAAAAAATTTATCTGGTTCCATACCGAAAAACATTAGTCCAACATTTTTAGGTTTCACATATTCAGGTAATACACTAACGATATTCATATCTCTACATACTTCTATCAAATCAACCGTTTTAGATTTTTCATATAACGAACTACCAATTTCTTTTAGATAGTTTTGAATTAAAGTGATATTTAAATCTGCTAGTTCCGCTTGATGATTCACTCTATCATCAAATGGCACTCTGTTTGCTAAATTGAATAAATCTTTTTCTTCATCATCAGATGGTTCAACAGTACTTGATGCTTTACGAATATAATGAATTCGTTCTTTATTACTTTTTTCCATTGTTTTAGGTGAAGAATATGGTCGATTATCTCCACCCGGGCACCATATCACTATAAAATGCTTATCTTGGTAGGTTTCCACTCCAACTATTGGTATATAAGATGGTCTAATTAATTTACATTTTTCGAATATACTTTTTTGATATGCATCTAGCTTATCAATTTCTACGCCTTTAAGTGGAAACTCAGGTCTACCATTATTTTCTTTTACACCAATCACAATATATCCACCGCCCCAATTATCAATATCATTCGCAAATGCACATATTGTTTTTAAGGACGAAGCAGGATTCCAAGTTTCTTTGAACTCAATTCTTGCACTCTCTACAACTTCAAGAGATAACAATGTTTTTATACTTGTTGGTATCGCCATGCTGTCACGTCCTTTCTTTTTTAGTTTTCGAAGAATATATTTTCTGCTCTTGCAATTAACCTTTCTACAAACGCGTTATTTTCGTCATTATACGCTAAATCTAAAAAGCTCTTTCCTTGCTTAGAACGATTCGCATAAATTTTTAAATCATTCAAATATCCTTCTCCATCAATATTGTAGTAAGCAACCGTAAAATCTCTTCCTCTTTGATTAAAGAAGCCAATACGAACTTCCCCTACAATATAACGATTTGTTTTAATAAATTTTCTTAAATCTTCACCACTATTTATCGCTTCTACAAACTTAGGAATCGCTTCATAGAATTTATCTGATAATAGTGCATGTTTATGCGCATATTGAAGATATAAAGCAATATGACTGTATGCTGCTAAACTATCACTTGCTTTATCATGCTTATATAATTCTGCTGAATCAATAATTGTACCGAAGTAAAAACCTTTAATATGTTTGTCTGTATTTAAATCAATATTATAGTTTTCGATTAAATCACTAATTTCTTCTTCATTTAAGCAAACTGAATAATGATTACTATCATAATATTGTTTATGAGGAACATGCTCATAGAATGTCTCTAATCTTAAAACACTTCCTCCAGCAAAAAAGATATACCAATCTCTAATTTCCACTTTATTTGGTCCATAAATAATTGGTTCGACAGGTAAAACTGTTAACATTTCTTCATCGATATGAAATGCCACAATCATTTGTCCATTCTTTTTTTGATAAACCGTAGGAGCAGCGTAATACAATCTTTGATTTTGCAGTTTATGCAATAGTGCACCAAACTTTTCTAATGATCCTTCTACTTCATCGATTTCTTTTTCTCCAAAAGTTATTGGATGTAACGCTGAAAATAAAACAATATTTTCATCTCTAGTTAGATAAATCTTCTTTTCCATTTCATCAAGTATCTCTGTTGAAGCATCTTCATCTTCTTTAATACACTTGGAAATTTCACCAAAATCTACTTTGTTATCTTTCTTAAAGAAATAAGAAAGATTGAAATCCTTGCATACACTCTTAACTAATTCATATAAAAGTGCAATATCATCTTTTGTTGCAGGAAGAGAGAGTTTAAATGTGACATTTTTATTTTCACTGGATATTTCTATTCCTCTACCTATCGCATTACGATCAAATACAATCGTTTGTTTATCAATCATATTTTCTCTTAATACATAATAGGCATTGTAAGAACCATAAAATAAATTATGTTTTTTAATAAACCCTTTTAAATCAAAATTCTTTTTAAATATAGCTTTTTGCTTAATTTCTATTGTTATTACCATAAAAATCACCAATCCTATATTCATTCTACCATATGCATGCTATGTATCGTCATTATACCGGTTGAATCACTGCTTTTCTTATTTTTCTTTTTATTCTTTGTACATGTCCATCAAATGCTTTATATGACATTCCTAGTTCTTTACTAGCATCTGTATAGGATGTGCCTGACTTCCACAAAGCAAATACTTCTTTTTCTAATGGTTTTAAATCATTCAATGTTTTCACAACATTATCGTAACAATCTTGAACATGTAAATTAAATACAGGATTATGTAAAGAATTCCTATTTTGGATATAATCATACATTGTATCTTCATCATGGACCAAATTATCCAAAGATAATGTGTCATGTATTTGAACTGTTCTATTGTTTAGATAATGTCTTGTTAAACTTAATAGTTTTCGATGTACTACAACCATTAGAAAAGTCATAAAACTCGCTTCTTGATCTTCGCGATATCGATCAATTGCATAATAAAACGCAATGACTGCTTCTTGCACAAAATCTTCAAAGTACATTTTTAATTTTGCATTACCATCCATTATTTTCTTTACTTCTTTATAGAAAATTGGTGTGCAATAAGACAAAAGAGTCGCAAGAGCATTCTCATCACCCATACGACTCATATAAACTAGTTCATATACATTTAGCATACGCATCCCTCCTATAGGGGAAAACGTTTGCTATTAATCTCATACATCAATATTCCAGCACTTACTGAAGCATTTAAGGATTCAATCTGTCCTCTCATAGGTAGGGAAACTACATGGTCACATTTTTCTCTTAGCAACCTACTAATTCCTTTACCTTCATTTCCAATTACAAGCACTGTATTAAAATCATAATTTAATCGCCTGTAATCTTCACCATCCATATCTGCCGCAACAAGCCAATAACCTTTCTTTTGTAGTTCTTCAGCTGTACGAACAAGATTTGTAACTGGTGCACACTTTACTGTATCAATTGCCCCAGTAGATACTTTAGCTACAGTAGGTGTTAATCCAACTGAACGATCTTTTCTAAAAATCACACCATCGCAATCTACAGCGTCTGCAGTACGCAAGATTGCGCCTAAGTTATGTGGGTCTTCTAGTTCATCAAGCATGACAATAAATCCATACTTATTTTTCTTATTGTTGACAATATCATCAACTGTATAAGTTTTATATTCATCAATGCTTGCCACAACACCTTGGTGATTTTCGCTTTTGACCATTTTTGTCAAAGCTTTACGGTCAGTCTTTTTTACACGAACATTTCCTTTGCGACAAAGAGCTTCAATCTCTCGATCGTCGCTAGCCAAGTAAATTTCATGCACCTTAGATGGATCCGTTAGAATTTGCTTCACAACGTTTTTCCCGTAAATTAATTGTGCCATTGTTTTCCTCCTTGCAAGTCCTTACTTTCTCCCATATAAAATCAATTCTTTCTTGTTTTTGTTCCAAATAAAGATAACCAATCATTGCCTCAAATCCCGTACTCTTACGATAAATATTTACAGGTGTATTATGAGGTACACTCCCTGCATTTGCATTTCTTCCTTTTTTAAAATATTCTTCTTCATCACTAGTCAATAAGTTTTCTTCATGTAAGTAATCATAGAAAGAAGCTTGTGCTTTTGCACTAACGTAAGAAGTCGTTAATTTCTGCAAATCCTTTCCTTTTTCATAGCCTTTTTCAACAAAATATTCGCGTACTTTTAAAGACCACACAGCATCTCCAAGAAATGCAAGTGTTCTACCTGTATGCATGATCATTAAAGAAGACCTCTAGTAGAAAGTTCGTTACGATATTCATCTGCTTTTGCGAAATCTTTTTGTGCTTTTGCCTCATTCCATTTAGCAAATAGTTCCTTATCTTCATCTGTTAAAACTACTTTTTCCACAACTATTCCTAGAATATCTAACATTTTTTCCACAGCATTACGATACTTGCTCACAACGTTAAAATCAATTTCTTTTGCACGTAAGGATGTATTTAGTTGTTTTACTGTATTAAAAATAACTTCATATGCATTTGGTGTATTCATATCATCATCAAGTTGGTCTAAATAACGACGATATGCTTCTTCATCATAATCATCACTTAGTGTAACTCCAGCAAGACTTGCTTTAATATCTGCTTGTTTTAGTGGAAGTAATACTCTACTTAATTCTTTTCTTGCTGTTTCAATTGTTTCATCAGAGAAATTTAATTCTTTACGATAATGAACACTACTCATTAACCATCTTGTTAAATTTGTACCTAGTTTTTCAACTACATCTTTTGCCCAGACAACATTACCTAATGATTTAGACATTTTGTCACCATTAATATTAATCATTGCGTTATGTACCCAATAATTTGCTAAGGAATTACCATGTAGTGCTTCTTGTTGAGCAGCTTCATTTTCATGATGTGGGAATCTTAAATCCATTCCACCACCATGTATATCAATCTTTTCCCCTAAGTTATTGTTAATCATCACAACACATTCTGTATGCCAACCTGGTCTACCTTCACCCCAAGGACTTTGCCACTTGATACCTTTATCTGTTTTCTTCCATAAGGCAAAATCATATGGATTTCTTTTTGCACTATTTTCTTCAACTCTAGCACCTGCTTCTAGTTGGTCTAACTTTTGATGACTAATTTCACCATATGTAGGTACTGATTCAACAGAGAAGTAAACATCACCATCCACATCATATGCATGATTTGTTTTAACAAGTTCATCGATAAATTTAATGATTTCATCCATTGTTTCTGTAACTCTAGGTGTTATATCTGGAAGTTCTGTATTTAAATCTTTTCTTACAGCTTGATAAGCATCAATATATCTATTCGCAATAACTGCTTCTGTGGTATTTTCTTCAATTGCTTTATTGATGATTTTGTCGTCTACATCAGTAAAATTAGATACATATTTTACTTTGTATCCTTCTGCTTCAAATAATCTTTTCAATACATCAAATACAACCATTGGTCTAGCATTACCAATATGTGCATAATTATATACAGTTGGTCCACATACATACATGGATACTTTGCCAGGTTCAATTGGTTTAAATTCTTCAATCTTTAATGTTTTTGTGTTGTACAACTTAATCATTTTTTATTTCCTCCTAAAATATAAAAAAACGTCTCATAAAAAGACGCCCTATAAGCGTGGTCCCACTTTTCTTACTTCTCAAATGCGTAACGAGCATAACGTCCTTGCCTACTATTTTCAACAAAGCCCTCATAGATGCATTCATATATCGCTAACAATAGACATTCACACCAACTAGTCTTCTCTTTCTTGTCTAAATATACTACTAATTCTAATCAACGGTTTCCTTATCTATCTTACCATGCATTTCTAGTTCTAAAAGACTTTTCTTTTTATCAATTCCTCCAGCATATCCTACTAAATTACCATTAGTACCTATTACTCTATGACAAGGCACAATAATTGATATAGGATTTTTACTTACTGCTTGTCCTATTGCTTGACTAGACATTTTATCTTTATTTCTTTTTACAGCCATCTTTCTAGCCAAATCTCCATAAGTAACTGTTTCTCCATATGGAATCTCTAGTAGCAATTTCCATACTTCTTTTTGAAATGATGTTCCTTCTAGCTCCATTTTCGGATAATCGACTGGTATAGCATAAGAAAAATAGCAATCTAAAAATCGACAAGTTTCTTCAATAACATCTGTTTTCTTATTTATAGTTTCTTGTTCGATATGACTAGGATAATACTTTCCACTTTCAAAGTAACAACCAACTAAACATTCATCTTTTGCTAGCAACAATATCTTTCCTATTGAAGACTCATAAACATATTTATAGAACATAGTTCAATCTTAACACAGTCATTTTCTTCTAATATAATTAAACTAACTTTTAGGAGGCTTTTATGTCTAAACAAACATTAATTATCATTATGGCTATTGCCTTTGTTGCATCATTACTTATTGATACATATCTAAAAAAGAAACGTGAAGATTATACATCTTATATTGTTAAGCTAGTTACTACTGGTGACTTTGATCAATTCAATCAAGAAATTAGTTCTGATAAAGCAAAAAAATTAATTCCACCAGCAAATATGGACATGCTTAAATTCAATGTTTATATCATGCGTGGTAAACAAAAAGAAGTTGAAGAACTATTTGATTCATTTGAAAATAAACGATTATCTAATGATGCAAAACTAACAATTTATACTCGTGCTTTAGGCTATTTCATTACTACGCATGATGAAGCTAGATGTAAAAAATGTTATGAAATCATCATGAATTTACCTAATAATGCTTCAGTAAAAAAATCAACTACATGTGTATATGAAATCATGGTAGAAAAGAAAACAAATCGTTTAAATGAGTTATTAGAATCTCTCGAGCATGATACAAGCACTCAGAAATATATAGATGAATTTTTAATATCTGAAATTTATACCAATTTAAATGATGAAGAAAATGCAAAGAAATACGCTGAACTAGCTAAAGAACATTTACTTCATCCTGAAAAAAATATTTAGAAGTAGCCTTATAGTTGACCTTTTTTGTTTCTAATCATGGCATATTTAATCTATCAACAGAACACTGTTACATGGAGGAAATTACATGAAGAACAAAGACATTACAAGAAAAATTAAAAAATTTACAGATTGCGCTAAATCTTTTTTAGAATTGATGCAAACTGTAGTATTAATCACAGATGTAGCAATCGAACTAAAAGATAAATTTAAAAATTAATATTACGAATACATTTGCTAAAATGGAATTCGTAAATTTTAACGATATACATATTAGCTTTGGAGGCGTTGGATATTATGACCCTTAAAAATAAATTAGGATTAAATAACTCAAGTGATTTAGCTCGTGAGGAAGAAAGAATAAGTAAAACTAAGGCGAGCAAATTATTTGAAAATCATATTCTTGATGATTTTAATCCTGGAACATATGAAACTTTACAAACAATACACCGATATTTGTTTGAAGATATATATGATTTTGCCGGTGAAACTAGAACAGTAAATTTAGCAAAAGGGAATTTCCGCTTTGCACCAGTTATGTATTTAGATGTATCGCTCAGAAACATAGAAAAAATGCCTCAAGATACTTTTGATGAAATCATAGAGAAATATGTAGAAATGAATATTGCGCATCCATTCCGTGAAGGTAATGGCAGAAGTACTAGAATTTGGTTAGACCACATATTGAAAAATGAAATTAACAAGGTAGTCGATTGGAGTAAAGTTGATAAAGATGATTATCTACTTGCAATGGAACGTAGCCCAATCAAAGATATAGAAATTAAAGTCTTACTTCAATCTGCTTTAACTGATGATATAAATAATCGTGACATCTATATGAAAGGTATTGATCATAGCTATTATTACGAAGGATATAACACGTTTAAAACCGAAAATTTATAACAAATTCTTATTCAAAATTAGTATTCGTGCGTTTTAGTGTAAAAAACAGCCATAAATTTACACTAAAACGCACGAATATTTTATGAAATTCCACACTAAACTTGACGAATCATTTTTATATCAGTTCAAATATAAATATTGTTACGCAACAAATCATCGATACAGGTAGTAAACCTAACCCCTTATATGCACATATCATTCCCACAACAAGAGTTACTCCTCCAGCTAATGGAGATCCCGTAACATTTAGTATTGCTGGAAAAGTCATTACAGATAATGTTACATATGG
>CAVAZS010000033.1:0-18499 GCA_963593385.1 Lachnospiraceae bacterium
AGAATCTGTATCAATACTTGTGATTACTTTATTTGCTGTTGTGATAGGCTCAGAAATAATGGTAATCATTCCAAATTGACTTATGCTTACAGATGATGCATGCGTTACAGTTCCATCACCATAAGTAATTGTAATATCTTCAGGTTTTATTGAAGATGAGAAAATAAGATGAGCATTTACATCCATTAACATCTGTATTTGAAATGCATATGAAGTACTATAATCTGCTGTACCAGAAACAGGAATCAAAGAACTTCCATCTACTTTTAGCCACTCTTTTTCCACATTTTTAGTTCTAGATTCTATTTCTTGACCATACTTAGGTGAATACTTAACTGTAACAAGTTCATCAGATAATGTTCTTCCTGCAGTAGGTTTATTCGTTAAAGTCAAATCCAATTTATTTACACGTGTAAGATATGTAGCACTTGTAGTTACATTATTACTAGGCATAGTGATGGTAAAGACCTGCATTTCTTTTTGTTCATTTGTAATCGTTATGCCTGTTGTTTCTTTTGTATTCCACTCTATAAACACTTGTTCATAGTCATCGTTACGATTAGCTATAGTCACTGATTTTCCAGCATAATATTTACCGACTTCTGCACCATTTACCGTTAATGTATACTTAGTACTTTCCCCTTTTTCTTGATATAACTCTTTATCATCTGAGTAATATACTAGATGTAAGTTTTCTGCATCATCCAAAAAGTATGTACCTTCAATATAATCTGTAACTTCTACACCCAATTTATTTTTAGATGTAGAATCACTTCTTAATCCTATTTGAGAGCCTTCATCAGCTGATCCTCTAATATATGCGTCATAAAAAAAACTAAATGAATCTAAATAAACATCATCATACTCATCTTTAGAATTTTTATTGTTTCTAACTATATTTTTTCCATACATGTAGATGTCATACTTATAGTACACATATATACCACCACCATAACCATGTGCATGTCCTACTAAGTATTCAATATAGTTATCTGTAATTGTACAATCTCTAATTTCATTGTAGTCTTCTTCTACATATATTGCGCCACCATCATTACTAACTGTATAGTTTTTTTGAAAAACGCATTCTTTAATCTTATTGTTTTTGGACAAAATACATATAGCTCCACCATCAACACCACTATGATTCCCATAGAAATTAATACCTTGAATTTTTGAACTGCCACTATTTACACCTAAAGCTATAGCTCCACCATAGCTAGATTGGTTATATGATATTTCAGATGTCTTATCACCTGTTAATGTTAATGATCCTTCATCCACAAAAATTGCACCACCACTTTTATTGTTTAGGTTGTAATTCATTGTTGAACCATTTGTCATATTAATAGTTGCATTCTTATTTGTATAAAATGCTGCACCATTTGAGTTACTTGTATGGTTATAATCGATAGAGCTATTGTCCATGTCTAACACGAAACCATTAGCTTTTACTGCTATAGCTGCACCATAAAAATCATCTTCAGAAACACTTGTTTGATTATAGTTAATTGTACTTTGATTCTTCATCACAACATGGCAATTACTAGCGTCAACTCGTATCGCAGCACCTGCTGAATAAGAATAGTTATGGTCAATATGTCCATTATCCATTTCGATATAACAATTAGTCCCATTTACATGTATTGCACCATTTGCGTCTGAGCTATCACTCGCATTACCATTAACAGCTACATTTGTTAAATATAGTTTACTGTTAGAGTTCATATAGATAGCTCCAGCAGTCACATCACTATTACCACCTGTAATTAGTCCTCCTGCTTTAACAGTTAACGTATATTTTGTATTTGTAGATGTCCAATTTTCTTCGTTATAACCTTGATAAGTAAATTCATGGTCTGAAACATCTGTACCCGTTTTTTCATCCCCATTACCTAAAAGATATAATGTCGCACCACTAGCTAAAGTAAGTACACCACCATTATCCACACTCTTACTTAGATCACGATAAATTTTATGACCATTCATTTCAATCTTATATGTTTTACCACTAGGAATTGTTATAGGTTCACTAATTTTCCAATCTTGATTCATGTAGATTGTAAAACCATCTTTTGCCCATCCTAATGCACTATCCATTGAATAAAATAACATTGGCACTTTATCTTCATCATGTAGCCATAAATACGCAACTGCTTGATCAGGAACATCATATGGTTCTGCTTTTATTTCTATAGGTTTAATATATGTAATACTTGATACAAGTATTGTTGTAATTATAATGAATGTACTAAGTAGTTTTTGGATACAATTTCTCATAGGCAACACTCCTCAAAGTAAATAGAATTTTACCACAATTTTCCACTGTTTTTTTCTACAAATAAAATAGAATGCACAATGCACTCTATTTTATCGGTATTCACTTAAAATAATATTATGAAAATTATTCCTTATTTCTTGTGTATATGGATTACCACGTTTAGGATGAACCGCGTTAATTAATAGTACAATTCCACACTTTCTTTCAAAGTCTACATAGACACTTGTACCTGTAAATCCTGTATGATACAAACATGTTTTTGAATAGTAATCACCATCGCTTGCACTAGGATCATCTGCTATCCACCCAAGTGTTCTACGTGTATTCATTCCTTCTGTTCGATATGTTTCTAATAGTTTAATTGACGCTGGGCTTAAAACATCTTGTCCATCATTTAGTAACATTTGAACAAATTTAGAAATATCATCTATTGTAGAAAATAATCCGGCATTGCCTGATACTCCACCCATTCTATATGCTTTACCATCATGGGCTTCACCAATGATTACGCCACCTCTATCTTCTTGTATTTCCTCGGAAATACAATATTTTTCATATCCTTTTTCTTTCGCATTAAACATTGTATGTTCCATGCCTAATGGTTTAAAAAGTATTTTATTAGCATATTCTTCTAAATCACCTTGATAATATTCAATGATTCTTCCTAATGTGATATAACCAAAATCAGAATATTGAAGATCTGTTCCTGTAGGATATACAAGAGGAAGAGAATCAATAAAGTCATACATTTCTTCTTTACTTGTACACTTACGATAGTTTTTATCATCTGGAATCATACCTGAAGTATGCGTTAATAAATGTTCAATATTGATTTCTTCAAAAGGGAAACCAGGTAAAATATCTTTCACTTTTGTTTTTAAGTTAAAATATCCATCTTCAATGAGTTTTAGTATTAATGTTGTCGTACATACTACTTTAGTACAACTTGCCATGTCATACATTGTACCTTCTTCTAAAGCAATCTTATTTGGAACAATTTGTTTATAACCCACATAATCACTGATAAACTTGTCTTTTGTCACATATGCAAAAGTAGCTCCTGGTATCTTTTCTTCATCTACACATTTTTGAATATATTTTTTTGCTCTATCTAAACTAACCATAATTTAATTTACCTTCTAAAAAAGCGGAGCATCTGCCCCGCTTAATTGTAATTCTTATAGACCTGCGCTTTCAAGCATGCTTAAGAAGTCTCTTGAATCAAGTGTTGGAATAAGTTGACTTGTTAATTTACCACCATTTAGTTGTGCAATTTCACGATATACAACTGCATCTTCAGCAGTAGCAGCAATAGACTTATCAACCATCTTATACTTTGTACCTGCGATAGGTGCTGCATTACCAACATTTACTGTCTTAATTGCTACACCACTCTTCATTACTTCTAAAGCATCTGTTGGGAACTTGCAGATAACAAATAATGTGTCATCTTCATGTTCCTTTGCATAGGCAATTGTATCAGCAACGCTTAGCACTAATACTTTTTTGCCAGGTGCTGCAAGAGGAAGTGCCATCTGTTGAATAGGATCAGCGGCTACCTTGTCATTGCATACAATAATTTCTTTTGCACCGATGTGACTCATCCAAGTAACAGCTACTTGACCGTGAATCAAACGGTTATCAATTCTTAAATGGACAATCATAATACTCTCCTTTATCTATTCATTAATGAATTTAAACTAATTACGCCTGTTTTACCAGTCTCAATTAATTGTTCTACTAACTCTTTTGAAACTTTTGTTCCCTCTGTTAATCTTGTGCCAAGAAGTTCTAGCATCATTGTCATATTTGCACCAGTAATAACTTGTACATCATCCTTTAGCAAATATGCAGAACGGTTAGCTGGAGTACCACCCATTAAATCTGCAAAAACAATTACACCATCCCCAGTATTAACTCTTTCAATTGCACCTTTTAATTTCTCATCGAAATCATCTGGATTATCACTTGACATAAAGCATAATGCTTCAACTCCAGGTAGATCATCACCAAAGAACATGTGAGCTGCGTCAACCATGCCTTCAGCCATCTTACCATGACTTATTGCTAATACACCTATCATCTTTTACATAATTCCTAGCGCACCGCAAGCGAATGCAAGAATGAATACTAATAGAATAGTCTTCATTGGGCTAACCTTCTTAACTTTAATTAACCAATAGCATAATCCAGTTAAAGCTAATGGAATTAAGTATGGAAGCATAGCATCTAAACCACTTTGAATTTGTAATGGTGATGATACTGTTTCACCAGTTTCACTGTTAATAAATGTACGTTCGATATCTTTAATCTTTAATCCACTTAGAATTGAAGGAATAAATCCACCAATAACAACTAGACCTAAGATACTAGCACCAACTTGTAATGCTTCAAATGATCCAGCTCCAGAAACGTCAGCCATAATAGCTGTACCTTTCTTATAAGCATAGTTAGCAATTGGCCAACGAATAACGAATGTGAATAAACTAGGAATAATCGCTGTTAATAGTGATAAGTAGTTTTGTTCTTGAGCTAGAGAAGCTGTAATGATTGAAAAAATAGGTGTTAAGATAACGGCTGAAATTGTATCACCGATACCAGCTAAAGGACCCATTAAAGCAACCTTTAAGCTATCACCAACTTCACCTTGATAATCTTCTTCAAGAGCGATATCTGCACCAAAGATTAAAGCACTTGTCCATGGGTTTGTATTATAGAAAACCATGTGCCTTTCAAGGTTACGGCAACGTTCTTCATTGTCATCATATAATTCATTGATTACAGGAACCATAGAATATGCATAACCTGCAGCTTGCATACGTTCATAGTTCCAGCACCATTGTAATGCCCAGTTATGACGAGTAATTGCCTTTTTCTTAGCGGCATCACTTAATTTAACATTTGTCTTTGCCATACTTAGTTACCTCCAACTAGCTTTTGGCCCTTAGCAGATAAATATAGAGCTGCTGTAGCTACACCGATGATAGCTAGACCGATTGTTGTAACACCCATATATGCATATAGAGCATATCCGAATACCATGAATGGCCAATATGTCTTGATATCCATATAAGATAGTAATAATGCAAATCCTACAGCTGGTAATGCTTTACCAACGATTGATAAGCCATTAGAAATCCAAGTAACTTGGTTAGCGAAATCTGCTAATACTTGTAACTTATCACTTAGTAATACACCAACAAATACTGGAATGAAACGAGCTAATGCCCAAGGTAATGTACCAAGTAATGTCCACATTTCAAACTTAGGAATGTCGTTTGCTGCTAAAGCATTATCTGCAGCATGTTGGAAAACAGTAGTTGTTGAACGTCCTAAGATATCCATTTGTGTCATTAATAAGCCAAGAAGTGTAGCCATTGTTAAGCCATATTCATAACTTCCAGCCTGTTTACCGGCAATAACACCAAAAATTGCACCAGTGATGTAGTCAGGAACTGTAGCACCACCATAAGTGTAGAAACCGATGCTCATTAGTAAGCAAGTTGCACCAACTTGGAAACCTAATGTAACATCTCCAACGAGTAGGCCTGTAACGAGTCCACTATAAAGTGCGTTACGGAAATTAATACCAGAAAGACTTACTAGCATTCCGATACCATTCCACAGACCAAGTAAAATAGCTAATAATACTGTGTTCATAAAATGAACCTCCCTTTCTTTTATGATAGCGCTTTCACATTCTTAATTCAATAAAAAGTTACTATGAAAAAACATTTTAACTTTTTATTGATATTGTAACTCCCGCTATCATTAGCAACCTCATTATAACATGCACGCATATAAATTACATGCATTCATGATGATTTCATTAATTTTTCATCTTCCAAGATTTTCTAATAATTTATACATTCTGATTTTTGTATCTTCTGTTGTCGTATCCGTAAACATCTCATAAGTAACGCCTTTAAAGTTAATATCAACGATATAAGGTGAATAACCATTGGTATAACAAATGAGTACAGATTTATTTGTATCTATTGCACTAATATAAGAACTGAATGTTTCTTTTGGACTAAAGATAAAGTTATATCCTGCTAGAACTAGCCTAGAAATATTAATTTCTGTTTCAAGTTGTCTTTTACTTGCAATATATTTTTCTCTTATCTTTTTTCCAATTTCAATAGTTTCTAATTCTCTTTCTGTTAGATCGTTAGGTAAATGAGATAAATCAATTGGTTTAGTACTATGTTCTAGTCTAAAAATATGATTTTCAAAATTAATATTTTCTATTTCTTTTTTATTATCTGGAAGTTTTAATAATGACATCACTTTCCAAACAAGTTTATTTCCCAACTCTTCTACACCTTTATAATCTTGTGAAGTTCTAGTAAAGCGTGTAGATATATCTCCTGCTGCACCTTGAAAGAACATAAAGAATTCATCAGGATTAAATTCCTTTAGTTTCTTTATGACGTATCCTGGATATTCACTAGAAAAATATGGTGTATCACCACTTAATATTGTCGGATGACAATTATAAACAATTAATGTACCTAATCTATTTTCTTTATCGAATAGTTCAAATAAATATAAGAATATATTCGGTGTTTCATGATGTGAAATACGACTCTTACCTACTTCATCAAAGAATACATGTTTATGTGAAATATATAATCTAGTTTGAGTAAATTCAAAACTCTTTATCGCGTTCCATAATGTATTAAATAGTTGTTTATAGTACGTTTTATCACCAGCATATCCGGCAAAATGATCATGTGTGCAACTGATTTGTACAATAATTTGTTTGCCAGTATATTTACGGTATTTTTCAACTAGTTCTTGTTGTAAAGTCAAGCCTTCAGATACACCTAAATTATCTAAAGAACATAGATAAATTTCTCTTTTGTTATCTGCTAAGCCTAGAATTCTTGCATATAAATCATCATGAAAAGTAAATATATTATCTACTTGTTGAATAAACCCAGCTTGTTTAACAGGTTTTAGTGGATTAATACATATTTCTTTAAAGCCGATTTTCATAAATTATCTTCCTCTTTCGCTTTGGCACTAAAAGAAGAAAGAAATATATTAATTCCAATTATATACTTGATTATCTTTTAATGTCGTTAGCACTTTGTAGTTATCGTCTATCACTATAATATCAGCGTCATAGCCTCTAAGCAACTGTCCTTTTGAATTTTCTATACCAAGGAATGTTGCAGGATTCTTCGTTGCAGCATTGATGATTGTCACTAAATCTGCTCCAGCAATTTCAATCATCTTCCTTACTTCATCAATTAATTTATTCGAACTTCCCGCAAGTTTTCCACTTGGTAAATATGCACAACCATCTTCTTTAACATCAACGATTTCTAGTCCTTTTTGATATCTTCCCATAGGTAAACCTTTTACCTGTACTGAGTCCGTAATTAAGATTAACTTATCTTTTCCTTTAGCTCTAGCAAGTATCTTAGCTGGGACAAAGTTAACATGGACACCATCTCCAATAAGTTCAGCATACATTCCATCTAGTGATAAAGCAGCCCCAACTACACCTGGTTCTCTATGGTGTAATCCCTTCATGCCATTATATGTATGTGTAAAACTACTAGCTCCATCCAGTGAAGCTTGTAAACATTCTTCATAGCTTGCTCCAGTATGTCCTAAAGCAACCTGAATATGATTTTCTTTACACCATTTGATTGTTTGATGATTGTCATCCATTTCTGGAGCAATCGCTACAACATTGATTTTTCCTCGAGCTAATTTTTGCCACTTTTGCATTACTTCAATACTTGGCTTAACTAGTTGCGTTAGTTCTTGCGCACCACGAAATTCTGGTGAAATTAGTGGTCCTTCAATATGAATACCTACAATTTCTGCACCACCTGTTCCTTCATCCATAATATCCACAAGTATCGGAAAAGACTTATCTAAATCTTCCATAGCAGCAGTAGACGTTGTGGCTTCAAAAGAAGTACATCCTTCTTTTAATAAGTCATACGCCCACTCTCTCATCCCTTCACGAGTCACTTCATTACAAGTCATTCCTTTATACCCATGACAATGGATATCAATTAAACCAGGTAAGATTCTATTATTACCATAATCTACTACATTTTCTTTTGAACCATATGGATAGATTTCTTTGATCTTTCCACCTTCTATTTCTAATGCAGCTTTCTTAAATGATTCATTTAGCCATACTCTAGTACTTTGTATAATCATATTAGAAATGTTTTACCTTTCCTTCATATGCTTTATAAATTGCATCATTATCAAATCCATCAACATTTTGTGATTGTAATACAGGTGCTTTAATACCTTCTTTATCTAGTAATTTAATTGCTTCTGTAACAATTGTATTTAATAAGAACATAGAAGAGATGGATGAAGAAGGACCTGTTTTAATGGATCCTATTTGCATCATACAATCTCCTTCAGCACAACAATTGTCTAGAACTGCGTCAACACATTCAAATAATCTCTTTCCGCTAGGATGTCTAGATGTTGTTATCTTAGATTGTTCTAAGTTTGTTACAGCAATAGTAAAGATTCCTTCTTTTTGACAACGCATAGCCATTTCAATAGGAACAGCATTTCTACCAGAATTAGAAGTAATGATCATAATATCCCCTTTTTGGATATTGTATTGATCATAAATGATATCAGCGAGCCCACTTAGTTTTTCTATTGCCCCTGACCTTTGTGCACCAAAAGCAGTTAATGTATCAGGATCTAGCATTGCATCTACATTTCCTAGTCCACCTGCTCTAGCAAATAATTCGATACCAACCATATGAGAGTGTCCTGTTCCGAAAGTATGAATTACATGACCTGTTTTAATATTTTCAGCGAATTTTTCAGCCAAAACAGGAATAATATCCTTGTTTACTTCGTAATCTTTATGCAATACTTCAGTTATTTTTTGCATATATTCAAATTCATCGTACATTATCTTTTCCTCCAATTATTTCTACCTTAAATATAAACTTTAGGAATAAAATTTCAACAGGTATATTTGATACATTTTAGTTTAAAGTTAAATGAAATTTATCAAATAAGAAAACAAATGTGATAGTGCAAAAAGGGAATCAATACCATATATGCTTGTACTTTCATCACCATATAATAATATTTCTGTATATTCATCATAATTTACGTTTCTATCTTGTGTTAACAGAATTTTATTACATTCAAGCAAATGAACTTGTTTAATTGTTGATTCTAAAATTTCAGAACGTTTGATACTGTCATCTAGCAGGACAATACAATCATTTTTTTCAATTTGTTTTAGTTGCACTTGAACTGCATCTGGATTTTTCCATAAATAAGCAGGTATATGGCGAGCAATTAAATCAAGTTGAACTCTAAAGAAAGAATTTAATGCTAAATCTGAGCCAACAAAAATAACTGTATTAGATTCTAACATTACTTTTAAGATATGATTTAGTTTTAAAGTATCAAGATTTTGTAACGTAACCTGAAGATTGCGAATACTATCGTTAAAAATCTGTTCTTGAAGTGATAATCCTGAAGTAACTTGTATTTTGGCATTAGAAAGTTGTCTCGAAAGATTCAGTTCAGTTATAGAAGACAAAAAAGAATGTCTAAATTCTTGATAATTATCGTATCCCATTTTTCTAATGAAACGAGATATGCTAGCAGGTGAAATAGACGCTTTTAAAGCAAAATCTTCTAGTGAAAGAATATTACCATCCGCTAACATCTCCATAATTGTTTTCACAATAGCGAATTCATTATCATTACTTAACTCGATATTGCAATAATTAATAAATCTAAAAAAAGTAGATGTTGTTTTCATAGTAAAATGACCTCTAAATTTCTACTTTTATTTTAACATTTAAAAACCGCAAATATGCATGTGTTTAGCATTTGCGGTTTTCATATTTATATTTTAATGTTGAATCTATTCAGCAGATGCATATGTAGCAGCAGCTTGAGCAGCTAACATACCTGATGTCATTCCCCAACCAATCATACCACCACCAATATATGTATCGCCTTGATGACCACCAATAATTGATCCAGCTCCATATAATCCTGAGATTACATTTCCATCAGCATTTAAAATTTCCATTTCATCTGATGCTAATAAACCACCCATATTTGAGTTATATCTATTTTTATTTGCAATCATGTAGTAAGGGCCTTCTTCACTAAGAGCTATAACTTTACTGCTATTAAATTCCGGATCAGTTCCTTGTTTAGCATTTTCATTATATGTTTTTAACGTTTCAGCAACTGTTGCTCCATCTAATCCCATCGCTTCAGCGCATTCTTCAATTGTGTTACCAGTTGTTAATCCTGCTTTACCTGTTCCATTAGACGCTAGCCAACTTTCAATTAGAGAATCAGGAATAGATTTACTATTTGCACGCCATACATCAAATCCTGCCTCGTCTAAGATGACATAACTTGTACCACCAATTTCATTCACTTCATTTACAGATAAAGCATTTTCATCCGTTACTAACATTGCAGCTTGGAATGATAAACCCACTTCATCTTCTGTTAACTCAGGTGCATATCTCTTTCCATCTTTATTAACCGCAATATAGCCAACACTTTCATCAACACGAATTGCGGCTAAACCATTATTACAGTTATAAGCTAAACCATCATCACCCATCATACCACCAGGTCTATTACAAACCATATCCATTCGATATGTATCAGCACCTAACGATAGAGCCATTTCATGTCCAATTCCTGGAGCAACTTGTAATGGTGCTGAGAATAATGCTTGAACATTATATTGTTCTTTTAAATCATCATTACCGCCAAAACCACCTGTTGCTAGAATTACAGCTTTTGCTTGAATAATATATTCTTGTCCTGATTTTGTATCTCTAGCATTAGCACCTATTACAACACCATTTTCATCGGTATTTAAGGCATAAACTTCTGTATTGCATTGAATTTTTACACCTTTATTTAATAAAGCTGTTGCTAAAGGTTCAGTAATATAAGAACCACGTTCTCCATCACATTGCCATTGTCTAGCAGTTTCATCGCCTGGTTCTGTAATTAGTTCATCCGGTTCAAGTCCTGCAGCTTCTTCAACACCATCAAATGCAGTGCCAATATTTTCAGCAAATACTTTTGTTAAACGATCTAATTGTTGTGCGTGTCCTACTCGTTCAATTGACTCTTCCATTTTTTCTGGTGTATCTTCTACACCTTGTTCTTTTTGAAATGTAGATCCCGAAACCAGTACTTCGCCACCTGTCATAGCCGATTCACCACCAACAAAGCCTAATCTTTCTAGCAAAAGAACATCAAGTCCAGCTTCATTGCCATATAGAGCAGCTGCTAAACCACCCATGCCACCTCCGACTACTAATATGTCAGTATTCATTTCTATTGCTGTTTCAGATTCTTTTTCGTGTTCTACTTTCTTCTCATAAGCTGAAACATCTTCTCCTGCTGTTTCTAATGCATTTGATACAGCTGTTTTTACTGCATTAGAACTAATCGTAGCACCAGAAATACTATCAACTGCTACATTTTGTGTATCAACAATTTGACTAGGCAATTCATCAAGTGCATGTTGTCCAATGCCATATGTTTCTTTTGCGTCTGTAACAACAATATCTGTAATTTGTCCTTGATTTAATTCAACAGAAACCGTAACGTCTCCTCCATAGCCTGATGCTGTGCCTTCATATGTGCCTGAAATATCTTTAATTTCTGCACTTGTACTTTTTCCGTTATGTTCATCAATAGCTTGTTGAGCTGCTTTTTTATACGCATCAGAAGTAAATGTTGCACCACTTACACCATCGATATCTGCAGAACCTTTTTCTAATAATTCTGCATCTAATTTCTCTAAAGCTGCTCCACCAACTGTTGGTGTTTCATCTTTTCCTACAGAAGTTACTTTTGTAATCTTATCACCATCAAATGTGATTGTTACATCTACCATGCCACCAAAACCTTTAGATGATCCTGTAATAGTTGTTTCAGTATTTGAATTAGCATTTTGACTACCACAAGCTGACAATATTAAAGTTGCCATTATCGATTCAATAATTATTTTTTTATTTTTCATTTCCCGTATATACCCTTTCTTCCTTTATGGCAACTAAAGCATAACATTGTGAAATTTATAATTACTCACTCCTTTGTGATAGCAATTTTCATTTTTTGAAAGGAATTGCTAGTGAAGATAAAATCCTAGTGTATTATAATAATCACATAAACTAAAGGGAGAAATTTCATGAATCAATTAACAATTATTATTTGTGTCGTTGCAAGTATTGCTATAAGTTTATTTACAGGCAAACAAGCAAAAGATTATAAAAAACATGTTGAAGAATATAAAGCATCAACAAAGGATTATAAAAAGGCTACTTTCACAAAATGGCCTACAGTAATGTTAGTCATTATGACTATTCTTGCAGTAATTATCTTAATTTATGGATTTAGTCTAGAAGCAGATTATATTTGGATTGGTATTTTATTAATTGTAATGTGTATAACAGAATTTATTTCTATACCTCAAAGATTTGTACTTTATTATAACGAATCCAGTTTCTTAGGAGAAAATGGTAAAGTTTTATATCGTAATATCAAAGGATATGAATTTAGAAAGATTCTTCCAACTAGGGGATCCGTCACAATCAAGTTATATAGTGGTGATGATATTATCGTTACTAACCCTGTTTACTCTTGTATTCAAGAACAAATTGCTTTAGCTAAAGCAAAGAAAAAAGAATTGAAAGAGAGTAAGAAGAAACATGCAGCTTAAGTTATATCGTTACTTAACATGGGGCTCTCTAGTCATGGCAATTGTTTTAGCTGGTGGAGCTGCATATATTTTACTCAATCACAACACATTTCAAAATTTTTCTAGAATATTAATGATTTATGTTGCAGTCGCACTTATCATCACTTTAATTTATAAATTCTTAGAAAATAATATTGATAAGATTTTATTACAAAAGAAAGTATTTAAAGGTGAAGTTGTTCTCGCTAACATTAAAAGCTATAAATATTTAACAGCATTTAGAGATAGTGGTTTTAGAACATATTTATTAATGCAATTTGAAGTTACATATTACGATGAAAATATGCAACCTCATCCTGCCACAATCATTGAAAAAATGAATAAAGATTGTACTTCTATTCCACTAGGATCTGTATATATGACATATGACGCAAAGAAACCTGATAATGGTATGTTTGTTCAAAATATATTAATTTCTCGTGTTCCTGAATTAATGCCTATAGTACAAAAATATGAAAGTACTAAATCTATCAACATTAAATATTTAGATGTTCATTATGATAATGGATTAGTTATTCAAACATTTAAAGATGCTTTAAAACAGAATCAAGAAAACAAAAAAGAATCTAAGCAAGATTAACCCTCTTGTTTAGATTTTTTCTTATAGTATTTTTTTGCTAATTCAAGATATTTTTGTAGTGCTAATGACACAGGTTCTTTATATACGACTCCATATTCTCTTTTCCATCCTATATCTAAAGGTATCGCTACAATCCCTTCAATAGAATAGATAAAAGGATTTGCTGTAAGTAAAAGGTGATTTGTTCCAATACAACTAAAAGCTATATCCACTTGATTATCCACATCTTCTCTTTCTACCAAATTATCTTCATTATTTTTATAAGTATTTTTTAGTTTCTTAAGATATGAATCACGAATCATAATTGGATAAATATATAGCAAATATTCTGTTATATCTTCTAGTTGTATAATTTTTTTCTTTGCTAGAGGATGATTTTTATCCATAGCAACCATATATGGAACTTTTACTAATGGAATATATTTTGTACCATGAACTTCTTTAGAAGCTAAATCAAATGTTTCTGCTACATCTTGTATATCATGGTCTACACGCCACTCACCAGAATGATTAGGATGAGCAATTCTTTTTAGTTCAATTTCAGGATAAAGTGTAGAAAAGAGTTGATTCACGGGATCTAATATCACTTGATGTTCTCCGCTACCAATACGAATCACTTGTTTCTTAGATAATGCATGACATTTTTCTAATAATTCTTTTTTATCATCTAGTATTTTTGTTATTCCTTCATAAAATATCTTTCCTTGTTCAGTTAATTCCACTCCTGATTTTTTACGAACAAATAACGAAAACCCAACTTCATTTTCTAAAGAATTAATTTGTTTTAACATCGCTTGTTTACTAATAAAAGATTCTTTTTCTGCTTTAGAAAAACTACCTAAATTGCTCACTTGAATAAATATTTTTAATTGTTCATCATTCATAAATAAACTATATCATTTTTTGGTAACTTTTAGTTACTATAGTAGCAATTTTTTGGTCATTCCTTCTTATATTTATCCTTTTTATAATGCATTTATAGATAGATTGTGAAATTTGTCTCAAGGAGGAAAATGATGAATTACAAAAAATTAGGTATGCTTCTTCTTTGTGGAATGATGTTAGTTGGTTGTTCCTCAAAGAAAGAAGAAAGTAGCACTGGAGTATATACTCCTGGTACATATTCTGCTACTAGTAGTGGTAGAAATGGTGATGTGACTGTAAATCTTACAGTAGATGCAAATCAAATTACCGATTTAACTACAGAGCATGAAGAAACAAGCGGTATTGGTGATGTTGCTATTGAAGAATTAACAACATTTGTTTTAGAAAATCAAGCTATACCAAGTGATACTGTAACAGGCGCAACAATTAGTTCTAAAGCATTTATCGAAGCTTTAACTAGTGCTATTGAAGAAGCTGGTGGTGATCCTAGCTCAATGACTAGTGATGTTTCTTCTACAAGTACAACAGAAGAATATGAAACAAGTGCGGATATTGTCATTATTGGTGCTGGTGCAGCAGGTATGACAGCTGCAGTAACTGCAAGTAATGAAGGTGCTTCTGTAATCTTATTAGAAAAAAGTAGTACAACTGGTGGAAATACTCCAGCTGCTGCAAATGGTGTAAATGCTGCAGATTCTAAAGTTCAACTACAAAATGAAGATTATAAAAAAGCTAATGCTAGTGTAGAAGGACTAGAAAACTTACAATCCCAAAATGAAGATGCTAGAAGTAATTTAGTGAATGCTTTTGCTGAAAATTCTGGTGAAGTAATTAATTGGTTAAGTGATTTAGGTGTCGATTTTGAAGTAGAAATCAGTGAAGACGATCGTAATGCTGTACAAAACTACTACATGTTACAAGCTAGAGCTGATGGTTCAACTGGTATCACAATGACTAATGCTGTAACAAAGGCATTAAAAGATACTGATGTAAAACTATATCTCAATATGGATGCACATACTTTAGTACAAGATGAGAGTGGTGCAATTAGTGGAGTTGTCGCTACAGATGCTAATGGTAATGAAGTAACTTTCTCTGCTAAAAAAGTACTTATCGCAACTGGTGGATTTGGACATAATCAAGAACTACTTGCTAAATATAATCCAAGTCTAGCAAATGCCACTACAGATGAAATAGCCCCAACTACTGGAGAAGGATTAGAAATGGCTTTAGCTGTAGGAGCTAAAGCAGTAAACTTAGGTGACATTCAAACATTCCCTGTAGTTGCTGAAGGATATGGTATGGTTACACCTAATAAACTTCCTGGTGGTTTCAAAGTAAGTGCAGTAATTGTTAATGATAATGCTGAACGTTTTACTACGGAAGGTTTTGAAATTGGTGATGCAATCTTAGAACAACCTAATGGTAACGCTTATATGATTTTCACTGAAGAACAAATGAATGATGACTTACAAAAAATGTATGATGCAGGATATATTTCTTCAGCTGATACAGCTAAAGAACTAGGTGAAGCACTAGGTTTAGATGGTGATAAGCTACAAGAAACAGTAGATGCATATAATGAAGATGTAAGTGATGGTGTAGATGATGCTTACCAAAAAGAAAATCCTATCACTTTAACTGGTAAGTTATATGGTTTTAAATATGGTGTTGGTGCACATTACTTTATGGGTGGTGTATTAATTAATGAAAATACACAAGTATTAGATGAGAATGAAGAACCTATTGAAAACCTATATGCAGCTGGTGAAGTTACAGGTGGCTTCCATGGCACACAAAGAATTGATGGTTCAGGTATCGGTGATTCATTTGTATTCGGTAGAATTGCAGGTAGAGAATTAGCTAAAGCCGTTCAAGAATAATATTTCAAATAGTCAAAGATAACCAAATAGATATATTCTAGATGGTTATCTTTTTATTTTCAGGAAATTTATTCGCTCATTAGGAAATTTCGGGAAATGATTTGGAAATTTTTAGGAAATTTATCTAGAAATATAATTATTTTTTATTATACTAATCTTAGAAAAGAAAGGAAAATCCTATGTCTAAAACAGTTAGTGTAAAACAAATTGCAGATAGTTGGGGATTATCTACTAGAAGAGTCAATCAATTATGTCACGAAGGTAAAATACAGGGGGCATTTAAAGAAGGTAAAACTTGGAGAATTCCTCAAGATGTTGTTATGGCAGATTTTCTTCAAAATAAGCACAAGAAAACTACCGAATTATTACCTTGTCCTGTTGGTATCACTTCTTATAAAGAAGTATCTTCAGAATGCTATTATGTCGATAAAACTCTTTTAATCAAAGATATTATTGATGATCATAATAAAGTTACACTTTTTACTCGACCAAGAAGATTTGGCAAAACACTAACAATGGATATGCTTAAAACTTTCTTCGAGAAAACTGATGAAGATACATCAAAATACTTTATTCATAAAAATATATGGTCATGTTCTAATTCATATAAAACATACCAAGGTGCTTATCCTGTAATCTTTCTTTCGTTTAAAGATGCTCATCAAGATACATGGGAAAATATGTATGAAAGTTTATCAATCTCTATTCGTAACGAATATAAAAGACATATAAGCATCCTATCAAGTGATCAAATCACAAATATTGATAAAACATTTTATGAAAGAGTATTAAATGGTGAACTATCAAGAGTAGAATGTGAACTATCTCTAAGTACACTTTCACATATCTTAGCTAATGTATATAAAACACGTGTTGTTGTAATTATTGATGAGTATGACACACCTATTCAACAAGGTTATGTGAATGGTTACTATGATGAAGTTATATCTTTTATGAGAAATCTATTTTCAAGTGTATTAAAAGATAATTTTGCTTTAGAATTTGGTATTCTAACTGGAATATTACGTATCGCCAAAGAAAGTTTATTTAGTGGTCTAAACAATCTTGTAGTCAATACGATTCTTGATGAGAAATATTCTGAATACTTTGGTTTTACGACTTCAGAAGTCGAAAAAATGGCTAAATATTATAATCACAAAAATAAAATTAAAGAAATGAAAGATTGGTATGATGGCTATTTATTTGGTAAGTTAGAAATTTATAATCCTTGGTCAATTATCAATTATTTTAATAACGATTGTATACCTAAAGCATTTTGGTCGCGTACAAGTAGTAATGATATGATTCTAGATATCATACAAAATAGTAATGAAGAACTAAAAGAATCCTTGACTCGTCTTTTACAGCAAAATCCAGTACATGCTGTGGTTAACACTGATATTATCTATCCAGAAATTAGAACTTCTGAAGATGCAATCTATAGTTTTCTTTTGATGACAGGATATTTAAAAATAGAAAAAGTAATTAACACATTAGATGATAATCCTATATGCAATCTTTTAATTCCTAATAAAGAAATTAAACAAGTTTTTAAAAAAGAGATTCTTGATCATCTATCTAAAAATATGAATCAATCAATTATTCGTAATTTCCAACTAGCACTTAAAACAAATAATACTGATGCTTTACAAAATGTATTACGTGAATATCTGCTAGCTTCTGTAAGTAGTTTTGATACTGCTCATGAAGATTTTTATCATGGCATGATGTTAGGATTACTCGCAATCATGTCTGATGATTATTTGATTACCTCTAATAGAGAATCAGGTAATGGTAGATTTGATGTTGAGTTACAACCTCTTTCTCTTACTTTCCCTGGTATAATTATGGAATTTAAAGCATGTAAAGAAGATACAGAAGAAAGTCTACTAACACATGCTGAAGAAGCATTAAAACAAATTCAAGATAAACAATATACTACTAATCTAATATCTAAAGATGTAACTAATATTCAACTTTATGGCATAGCCTTCAGCAAGAAGAAAGCTACCGTAAAAATGTTATCCCTACAAAAATAAAACCAGTCACCTGGTTTTATTTTGCCTTAGTTATATTCTTTGCAATAGTCTGTATTA
>CAVAZS010000034.1:0-18352 GCA_963593385.1 Lachnospiraceae bacterium
AAATCCTTTTGATATTTGTTCTTTTGTGTCTTGTATACATAATTCTTTGTAATGCTCTAAGGATCCATATAACTCTTTCAATGTATTCGATGAGAATGGTTTTTGATAACCAAATAAAATATCTTTATCACTATTAGGATTAACAATACTTGTACCTACTTTTACTGTACTAGTACTGTTATAAATACCTGTTGGATAATTTAATAAACATGTTCTTAAACCACCAATCGTATTACCAAAGGCATCTTTTTGATTGATTCCTCTACCATTAATCTTGATTCTTTCACAAGAATTAGGTCCTACACCTTCTTCTACCCATCTAAATAGATTTTTAAATCCTGCCGCAAATAGAATTTGTGAAGGATAATCATTCGCTTCTTCATGTAAGCCACTATAAGAAGGTAAATGATGTATACGAATTAAATCAGGATCATTCTGATAGTAATTTACATAGTTATACATCGTGTCATGACTTGAACCTGTTACTTCATAGTTTCGATATAAGAAATCAGGTTGATCACTATCTCTTCGTTCAGTACTATATGCATTCATTTGTGAGTTTTCACTCTCTGTTTGCATTGAAATAAATGGTTCTTCTACATGTTCTACACGTGTTAATTTGTAATTGTAGTTATATGTAACTTCATATTGATTTACAGGAATCACCCAATGTCTTACACATCCTCCCGCAAAATATCCATCAAATACTCGTCCATCTTTTTTTACTTCTGGACGATAAGCAAAACTATTTATATAGCGAACTAAATACGCAGCAGATTGCGACCAACCTGTTAAATGAATATATTTTGGAGAATAGGTATGCAATGGAGATAAACTAGTATTATCACGAATTGTCCAAGCTAAATCTGTTAACATATCCCAAAATAAACCAATTTCATAATGAATATCTATATCAGGTAAATTTCCTTTTTTATATGCATCTTCTAAATTAAACGCAAAAGGCTCATCTTCTGTTGGATTAGGCCAAGACAAAGAATTATATCGTTTCTTATCAAATTCAATTAACTTCGCAATCGTATTTGGTTTAGAAGTAATTCCTACATAAATATCTCCATCTCGCAAGAATTTTCTGTAACCTAAAATCCACATTCTATCTATTTCCATAAATGATGTTGGATTAATGATTTCTACTACAACATGTCCACTAAATTTATGGGCATCTTTTGGAGCACGAACAATAATACGGTTTCGATAAGGAACATCTTTATTTTTGATATCCACTTCTCCCATATCGCCAATTGTTTTATATACATTTGCTGTACCATCTATGTAGTACTCTTTTTCTTCATACCCATATTGATCTAAATGCAAATATCGATCTGCACTAGCGAATGGATAACTTTCTTTTGTGATTGGAATTTCTATTATATTTTTAATCATTATCACTACCTCTTCCCATGCATAAATTTACAAGTACTGTCACTTAACTTCAATATATCGTTAAGTGAATCAACTTAACTTTTTACTTAATCTTGTTTATAATTTTCTCAAAGAGGTAAATTATGTCTGTCACTGCTAAACAAATCGCTAAAGAATTGAATATATCTGCTGCAGCTGTTTCTATGGCCCTAAACAATAAACCAGGTGTCAGTACAGAAACGCGTAAAATTGTGATTGAAACAGCTAAAAGAATGGGATATGACTTTTCTAAAACAGATTCATCAAAAAATGACGAAAAGATTATCGCCTTTGTTTTCTTTCATAAAAACTTTGTGTTTGAAACACCATTCTTTACCGAAATTGCATTAAGTATAGAAAATGTAGTAAAAGAAAATGGCTATAAATTAATCATTCATCATATTCATGATTTAGACAATGTGGAGGAACAATTAGAAATAATAAAGTATAGAGGATGTTCAGGAATGATTTTACTAGGAACAGTTATGTCTAGTGATCAATTTAAACCTTTTGAAGAATTAGATATTCCACTTGTTTTATTAGATACATATATTCCTAGTGCTAATGTAGATTGTGTTGTAATCAATAATATTGAAGGATCGCGTAGTGCTACAGATTATCTAATCAAGAAATGTAAATCACAACCAGGTTATATCCATGCGACTCAATACTTAAGAAATTTTGACGAAAGAAGTGATGGGTTCTACAAAGCAATCCGTCAAAATGGTTACGCATCTTCTAAATCAATTGTTCATCATGTTTCTTCTTCAACAGATGGTGCATATGCAGATATGATGGAAATCTTAAATAACAATGAGCCTATCGCAAAATGTTATTTTGCGGATAATGATGAAATCGCAATAGGTGCAATGCGTGCATTTAAAGATAAAGGATATAAAATTCCTGAAGATATTTCTATTGTTGGATTCGACAATATGTCTTATTCACTATATGTTGATCCACCACTCACTACAGTTAATGTTCCTAAAGCATATATGGGAAAAGTTGCAGCTCAACGACTCATAGAAATTATGAAAGAAGAATTTCATTATCCTATTAAAATAGAAATCAATACCAATTTGATTATTCGCAAATCTATCTAATTTAAAAAAGTGCTATGCACTTATCGCATAACACTTTTTGTTAATTCATTTTTTACTTATTTAACATGAATTACAACTTGAGCAAATGAAGTCATAGGTTTCTTTGCTTTATTTTGTATTCGTAGGATTAGTGAGAAATAATCTCCTTCTTTCGCATCTTTTGGTACAGAAATACTTGTATTTAATAACCATGGTTCAAAAGGGCGAACTACTTCTGTTCCTTCATATTTTGAATAATTAGAGAAATGTTCCCACATTATAGAATATTCTTTATGATTAACTTCTGTTACATTTGCTTCTAAATTAACAACTTCTCCTGCTTTAGCATCAATATCACATTGATTTAATTTAATAACTGGTGCATGACTTGCCTCATCATAGTTTAAGTGACACCATTCTGCTCTAGCCGCAAAATCTTCTTGGTAAGCTTTAATAAATGGATTAAATGGAACATTCTCTCCTGTTAAAACATTTCCTTTTTTCTTTTCATTTTCATCTTCATACAACTTACCTAATAATGTTGGATAATGATAATCTTCCATACCTCTTAAGCCAAAAGATATTAATGGAATATAGGTGTTACTGTCACCTTCACCAATAAAATCATATGCATCAAAATGTACAGGTGTTGTACCAGGAAAACCGAAATCAAGTGTTGAAGTAATACCAAATTGATATAGTTCTGCTTCACCTTCTACACGTTTTCCATCTCCATATAAGCGATATGCATCCATTAAATCACTTGTATGATTATGTATATTTTCTAGCATCCATTTTGCTTGGAACATTTTTCTTACATCTAATTGTGATGCAATAGAAGCATAATATACACCGTACATATGTTCAGGATATAAAAGAACTAAATCAGGATAAAGTTCAGGAATATTATTATCTAAGTAACTATTATCTTGACCCACTTGCTTATTTACACCTAAGATACGTGCTTTTGTGACTACTTTATGATATACATCACTCCACTTATCTGTATCATGATATTCTTCGTGAATCGATAATAATGCACGTACGATTGTATTAATACCACCCCAAGATTGTAGATAAATAGGATCCATATTGTCATCTAATAAATATTCTTTAATTAAATTAGACCCTTCTGTATCAAAACGGACATCACCCTCAAACTCAATATTTCCATATTTTGTAATTTCTAGTAAATGTTCAGGTGTTGGATAAGAAGCATCATGTTGAACTAAATATGGATATGCTTTTGCATAAGGTCCTTTCCATAAGTTTTCTATCCATCCAACAGGAAATGGTCTAAAACTCTTTAAGTCTTTTCCATCAGGATCAGGCCCATAACTTGTTCTAGGACGTTTTAGTCCAGCAGGACCACTTGTACGATAGTGAGGTGTAATTTCTCCTAAAGTATGTACACCATCTCCATTAAAATGATATTGGCTTGATGTATAAATTACTCCTAATACATCCATTTCGTTTAAATATAAACATAAATGGATTAAAGAATTCATATCATCTACTTCCATATCTGTAGTAAGAATTGTTCTAACTTTATTCATTTTTTCACTCCTATCTTTTAAAAAGGTAGCTAAGACCTTATCTTAACTACCTTATTTTACTACCTAATTAATTAAGCTTTTTTTGTTTTTGGTCTTGGTTTGTAGTTTTGTAAACCATTCGCATCATCACCAAATCCGAAGATGACACCAACAACTAATGCTACAACGAATGCTAATGCACAACCTAGAACACCAAATAAGAAGTTATTACCAGGTCCGCCAGCATATCCTAAGATACATAAGATGTTAGAAGCACCCATTGTATAGAATGCAGAACCTGTTAGACCAATTAATAAACCACCTGCAAGTCCACCTAATGTATAAGATAACATAGCACGTTTGTTACGAATTAATACAGAGAATAATGTTGGTTCAGAAATACCACCGACAATTAATGTAACCATGTTTGTACCAGCTAATGCTTTTTCATTTCCTTTAGTACGTAAGAAGTAAGCAACTGACATTCCCATTAATGCTAAGTTTGCTGCTTGAGAACCAGCTAATACTAATGGATCGTAACCTAATGTAGTAATGTTTAATAATGCGATTTGGATAACAGCTACATGCATACCTGTAGCAACTAAGTACATCCAGAAACCACCAATTAATGCTACTGCTAAGAAACCACATGTGCTTTGTAAGAATGAGAAGAATGCTGTAATACCAACAGATACCCATTGTCCAACTGGAGCAAGTGCACAGAACATTGCAGGAACCATGATGAATAATGTTAGTAATGGAACACCAATAATCTTAATTGTATTTGGAACAATCTTATTAACAAAGTTATATACATATTTTAGTACCCAAACTGTTAATAATGTTGGAACGATAGATTGTGTGTAATTGTTTAGTGCCATTGGAATAATTCCATACATCTTAAATGGTTCTCCAGCATTAACAATTGCCAAAATCTTTGGATCAATTAATAAGCACATTAGTAACATTGTTAGAGGAATACTTGTATTCATCTTTTTCGCTGCGCCATAACCAACGTATACAGGCATGAAATAGAATCCACATTCACCAACAATATATAGAATTTGCATTAAATCACATTCTTGAGGTAATACGTTAAATAAACTTGGTCCAAGTAATGCATAGAACATCTTAAACCAACCTGCACCCATCATAATAGGTAAGATTGGAGCGATAGATCCAGAAATATAATCTAATACTTTACTTGGAACAGCTTTAATTGAGAATGGTTCTTTTGGTCCATCTAAATTTTCATCAATTGCTTCAGCTGTACTTACACCAACCATAGCACAGAATTCTGGATAAACATCTGATACATGTTGTCCAATGATTACTTGAAATTGTTCTCCAGAAAATTGAGCGCCTAATACGCCTTGAATCCCTTTTACTGCATCAACATTAATCGCTGATTTGTCTTTGTAATTAATTCTTAAACGTGTCATACAGTGAACTGCAGAAGTAACATTTTCTTTTCCACCGATGTTTTCAAGAATTTGCTTACACAATTCTTCATATTTTGCCATAATTTTAATCTCTCCTTCTATATAGCATGTATGCTCAGGGATGTATTGCGCGCCATCACCCCTTTTAGCCTAAAAATAAAACCTGATACAAAAGCATTAAGAAATCTTCTTAATCACTTTATGCATCAGGTAAAGCCCACTTAAGGTCACAATCCTTCTCTTGCACAGAGACGATTTACATGTAGCATCAAATATAATAGTTCTTCTTCATTCGGCTCAACGCCTAAGCAAAGAACAATATATTCTCTAATCTTATCAATAACACCCTCTAATTCAGGGTATTCTGATTTAACTTTTTCATACATTTTAATATTTTCTGAACTAGCTTTATTCATATCACTAGAGCGTTTCAATAAATATTTCAAATGTGTTACGAATCTTGAATAGCTAAATTCATTTCTGTCAACAATAATATTCAAGTTGTCTTCAACAATTTCTGTTATATCTTCAACGAATCTTTCCATTCTGTTTTCCTCGAGTTTTTCAGTAGATATCTCTGCATCAATAAAATGCATTGCGATATTTCCTGCTTCTACTGGAGGCATATTAACATTTAATCTTTTTTCAATTAACTTAAGAGCCCAAGTCCCAAGTTTCATCTCATCCTCATACAAATGTCGAATTTCATTTAACATTGGATTCCGTATTGCAATACCATTTTTTGCTCTTTCAATCGCAAAATTGATGTGATCAGCTAAAGTAAATACAAACGATTTATTTAACTCGACTTTTAGATACCGTTCTCCTTTATCAACAATTTCAAACGATAAATCTAATACATCCATTGGTAACTCTTTTAATAGCTCCACAAAATGTGTATCCAAATCATAAAATGTTCGATCTATTTGTGAAAGTTCAATTTCATAGGGTGGACTTTTAAATCCAATTCCTTTTCCAAAAGCTATAACTTCTAAATTGTTATCATCGAGACAAATAGAAACATTGTTATTGATATTTTTTACAACTTTCATATCTCCCTCTTGTAAAACATTTTTGTTTAAGTCGATAAGCTTTATTTTTATCTTTTAAGAAAAGCCTTAATCAAGTAACAATCCTAAATGACGATTAAATAATATTATGAATTGTAACCGCTGTCAATTTTACATTAGCTTAACAATTAACTTAATTTAAATTTCTTTAGTTTAATTAAGTTCAAATTGCTTAATTTCCTTTTCACCTAATCCTTCATATATAAAATATAGCGGACTATTCTTAACATTTAATACGATATCGACTTTATACTCTCTCCAATCTTCACTCTTATCTAGTGGAATAGATGCTAAGTCATTACCAGTTATACTCGTACGAACATGAAGTTTTCCGTTACCACTACCTCTTGTTGTAACAACTATAGATTTTACATTTTCAAAATCAAAATATTTATATCCTATAACAGTTCCATCTTGGATATTGATAATACTATCTTGTCTTATTGCAGGATGTGTTATTTTATCCATCTTAAAATCAGATTTTATTGCACCATTTTTACTCATCAAGACACATGCAATATAAGCAGGATATATTCCTTTACCAACTAATGGTTTTTCATTCAAACCACAAGATGTCATTTCTGCTTGATAAAACGAACCATCTTCATTCATATGTAATTCTTCAGCTACACCTTGTCTACAATATTGACTATGATTTGTATGACGATGTCCAAATATATAATAACGACCATTTATTTCTACAATAGATCCATGATTATTTGCATAGTAATATGTAGGCTTATCTTCTATGCCAATATTTCCATTAGAATGTAATACACCTTTATAGACAAATCCTGAATCAGGATGGTCAGACATTGCATAGCATAATTCATGTCCTTGTACACTAGAATAAATCGCATAGTATTTACCATTAAATTTACGCATAGAAGAAGCTTCAAAGAATTCATGCCCTTCAAATCCTGTACCCTTTGAATTTGATACACCAGGTAGTAAATCTTTTACTTCTCCTACAATTGTTAACATATCTTTATCTAATTCAACTACACGATTTCCATCTGTTGTTACATTAAATGACTCTAATGCTTCAGGTGGTAACTTCTTCTTAATTCTCTCAATTACTTCAGGAGTAGAAGAAAATCCAGAATATAAATATACTTTGCCATCATCATCTTTAAATACACCTGGATCAAATTGTTGTTTGTCGCCTTGTTTTAGTCCCCATATTTGTCCATCGGGATGTTTTACATGTCCATAGAATGTATATGGTCCTTCCGGTTTATCTGCTTTTGCAACAGAAATCGTATTTGCTGTATCTAAACCATAATACAAATAATATATTCCATCTTTCTCACATACATCTGGTGCAAACATTAATCGACTACCAGTATCATTTAAAGGATCATCTTTTCCTGTGTAAATCACACCATGATTTGTCCAACTTGTTAAATCATCAATTGGACAAGACCAACATGTGTATGGTTCCATACAATAAGTAGTTCCATCAAAACGGTCATGTGAACCATAAATATATAATCTATCATTAAATACATGTGGTTCACCATCTGGAACATATTCCCAAGATGGAAGATATGGATTATATACTTGTTTCATCATAATTTAATAATAATTTCTCCACGTTTTACATCTTTTGGTGAAGGCATTACAATTTCTTTTTCATTAGGATTTGTCACAATTAACATTACTGGCATGTCATATTTCTTTCTTAATTTAGCCATATCAACTTTAACGATTGGTTCACCAGCTTTAATTTTTGATCCTTGTTTCTTACCAAGTAGTGTAAAACCATCACCATTAGCACTGACTGTATCAATACCAATATGAACTAAAAGTTCTACACCATTTTCCATAGTAATTCCATAAGCATGACCTGTTGGAAATACTACAGTTAATGTTCCATTAGCAGGTGAGCAAAAAGTAACTGTATCCGCATTTGTTGTAAATGCTACACCATCACCCATCATCTTTTGTGCAAACATTTGATCACTTACAGTTGTAATATCAATCATCTTTCCATCAGAAATGGCAACAATTTCGTTGTCTTCACAATTTACTTCTTCTAATACTTCTTTTTTTAATAATTTGTCAAATAATCCCATAAATTCCTCCTAAAAAACTCCTTTAAAAGCTTCACTAAAAACATTCATAATATTTTAGGAAAAGCCTCCAAAGGAGTTACAAACCTATATAAATTGTTCTAAATAGAAATTACAATCGAATATTTAAAATGTCAATCTTTTTATGAAAGCTCTTACAGATTATTTCCAGTTTATTTATTGTTTTTGTTTTGAATGTATTGCATTTAAAATTTCATTTAAATTACTTGTAGTTAAAACATCAGGATATTGCACTTCAAAATCAACTAATGAATTAAAATTGCTTAATTCAGTATTTTTTAAAGAAAGATAATAATTACGATAATTACCTTGTCTAAAAATATTTTCTATAAATGTCTTTGATTCATTAGAAATTTCATCATAACTACCATATAAATCAATTACAGCTTTTTTGATATTATCGAGAGTTATAGGTTTATTCTTTGATTCTTGTTCAATCAATATTCCAACGATGTCAGATAAATCATTTTTATAATTCCGTCCTGACATTAATTTCATAGCGATTAAGTATTCTCCTGAAATAGTTCTTATTTCTAAAATGTTAGAAAAGGTTTTGTAATATTTTGAATACTGTACCAATTTGCTTGAATAAGAACATGTTTGTTTAAAATCAGTGTTTATCCATGCATTAGGTAATTTCATTTCATCCCGAACAATATTAATTGCTTCTTTCATTGCTGAAGAAGCTTGTATGATAGCGTCAATATCTGTTGTCATATCTCGAAAACCATAATTGATTAAGATAGATGCACCACCAACAATAATGATCTCAGCAGGAGTTTTAGTTCCGTTTAATTTGCGAAAAGCTTTCCCTAATGCTTTCAAATAAGAATCAAGATTTACTTTATCTATTACGAAATCATGCAACATTACGTATCTCACTTTCCACAATATTATGTCGAATGAATTCTGGTATAGAATTTTTAATCGCTTCTTCTTTTATCGAATCATCATTCATTATAGCTGCTTTTACCAAAATACTAGCCGGGAAAATAGGCTCATCTAATTTCTTATGACGTAAATTATTATATTTTGTATATAAAGGAATATCATTTTCACGTGATAAATAATCAAGCATAGATAATAAATAAAGTGATTCAGGATACCATCCCTTATCAAAATAAATATCAATACGATTGCTAGTAATCGTCATTTCAATAAAATCTAAGTCACCTAAATCTTTCACTTTATGACAAATACTACTCTTGAATAAATCAAAAGATGGTCTATATTCTTCTTTACTTTTTTCCTCTAAATCTGCTTCAACAATTGAATCAATTGAAACAGATAGTGCTTTAGCTAATTTATAGATTGTTCCTACAGAGCATTTTTCTAGATTTGTTTTACCACTACATATATCTGATAAAGTAGCTTGTGGTATACCACTTTCTTTACTTACTTTATACATGCTTGTTTTATTCTTTTTGATTAAATCATTAATTATCATACTTATCACCCATCTAATTATACATCGGTACATCGAAGTATTCTATAAATGATTCTCACATCTAGATTTTCTTTTTCAGTCTCCTTGTATTAAAGCTACAGAGCCCTCAATACCAAATGGTTCAAGTATCAAATAATGTCCAAAGAAATCACGCATTTGTGTTCCTAGAGTATTTGTTACTTCAATTTGAATTTCATTTTCTCCATCAACTAAAAAATTTGTTAAATCAAAAGTATATGGAGCACAAATTCTAGTACCAACTAATTGTTTATTTACAAATACTTGAGCTGTTTCATGTGCTCTGACTAAGTCTAATATTGTAGGTGCTTTCTTTAGATTCATCGAAGCCGTATATTGTACTGTACCTGTTTTATTATCATAACCTTCTAACGTATGAATATAACTAAGTTCTTCTGTTGGAACAACTTCATTAAATTCAGGATAAGTTTGACTATCAGCAAATTTAACTGTCCATTTCTTAGGTAATTCTATATTTTTTGCATTTTTTAATATTATTTCTTCTTCAGCTTCAATCACTTCATCTGTAAGAATATAAATCATTGATTGATATGGACTTAAAGTTAATTCTGTATTTGTACTAGAATAGTAAACTTCATCTTTCATCGCATCATAGCGATATACATTCCCACTTTCTTTAAATGTAATTGGCATATGAATTGTTCTACCTATATTTTCATTAAAGAACATATAGATTTTTTTCTCGTCTTTTTGATATTCTTGTATCACTAAATCTTGATCATAATCAGCTTGAATTGGTTTTAAATCAATGAGTTCTTTTCCTAAATCACTTAAAGAAATCACTTTTGCATGATGAATTACTTCATTCCATTTTTCTTGATCATAATCTCCTAATACAATTTTTACAATTTCATTGATAAAGATAACTTGTACATGATTTTGTACCATTTTATATAATACAGGCACTAAATCATTAGGAATATGTTTACCGTATGGGAATACTAATGTGGTATAAGTATTACCATTAATTGTATATGTTCCATTTTCTATGACTACTTTATGCAAAAAGTCTCTAGAAATAATATCGAAAGAAATTTGATTTTCACATAACTTACGACATACTTTTTCTATCGGCATATACTTACCAGCCCATTCTGTTTCAGCAGGATAAAATACACCAACAGATGCAATTTGCTTACCATCTCTAAAGATAGATAAAACACGATTTAAATAATTATCTAAAGTTGGGAAATATCTAAATTGTGGATTATGCCCGTGAGCATAGAAATGTGGTGGGCAATCCCAATCAGGGAATTCTTTTGGATCAAACGCATGAGGTACAATATAATTTACACCACGAACCATAATGCTATCCGCAATCCACTTCATTGTACGTAATCCTTCATTCCAACCATATGCCCCAAAAGCTTCACACATTACTCTACCTTCTTTTTTTGCATCTAAATGTGCTGCAGATGAACCAAGTTTTGCTAATGCATAATGATAGAATTCGCCATTACTTCCACCAGTAGAGAACGCATCATGATGATAATTTTGTCCTGGAACAATTTGTCCACCAATTACATCTATCCCTGCAAAAGACATACCTTCTTGTCCTCTAAAATAATGACCTGTACCATAACCTAGACGAGCATGTGCTCCATTATCTTCAATTGTATGACCTAAATACCAAACACCATGGTTTCTACACCAATCCCCTAATACTTGAGTAAAGTTTTCATTATAAAGTTTCGTAATTAAATCCATATATTGAACGCGAATTTGCGCTTCTTCACCACTTGCAACATGCCATAAAAGTGGTAAATATTTTTGATCAAATCCTAGTTCTTTTTCTAATCCTTTACGCCAAGGTAATGGCATATCTTTTCCTATAGCACATTCTGTTCCTTTAGCATTGCCAAAGCGAGGTTCATCCGAGAAAAAACCTTGAATTGTTTTACCAAATTCATCTTTATAATGTGCGTAATGTGGTTCATATACTTCGTCTATTAACACTTGAGTCGCTTCTTTAACAAGAGGATTTAAATAATCTTTTGTCGTTTCTTCATCACCTTTATGCGTTTCAAATACAACAAATATACTATAAGCACCATCAGGAATATCTAATGTGAGTAATCTATCACTCATTCTCATTTGACTAGTAATATCTACTAAACTAGACGCATCAATAGGATCATTTTCCACTGTTTCTTGGGAAGTCCTTTTTGCCATATAAACACCTAATGGGTTGAAATCTTGCTTAGCTGATGGTCCAAAAGGTCTACCTTTTAATTGTTTAAAATCAATACGAGCATTCTTAAATGGTCCTTGTACATCGAAGCGACGTACATTTATATATAACTTCAAATACTCTGGATAGTCTTTTGCAATTCTTCCATTTGCATATCCTGTAGGAAAATGAGAATCATCTAAAATCCACATTTTCATATTATTTTCTTTTACTTTACGAATGATGCAATCCATGTCAGACCACCACTTATCTCCAACAAAATCTGGATGAGGTCTAGCTTCTACACAAAGTGCTTTCATTCCTGCGTCATTAATCTTATCTACATATTCTTCTAATACATCATGACTTTCTCCATGTTGCCAAAAGAATGGATATAAATAATTTTCTGGATTTTTATTAAATATGTTTTTATATCCGCTCATCATTTTCTCCTATTATTTCTATATTGTTTTGGTGTGATTCCATTTTTTTCTTTAAATCGTCTAAAGAAATAACTATGTCCTTCGTAACCAACTGAATAAATAATATCTTCAATTGGTAAGTCAGTATCCATTAGTAATTCTTCAGCACGGTAAAATCTTCTAGATTGAAGTAATTCTTTAAAAGTAGAACCTGTTTTTTGTTTTAATAATTTACTAATTGTATAATCAGGTAAATGTAAATCATTGGCAATTTCTACTAATGTTGCTTGTTTATAATTTTGTGCAATATAGTCTAAGCAAGTTTCTACTAATAATTCTTCAAATCTTTTAGATGTAACTTTTGTTGTTCGATTGATATATTTTGTTAGATACATAAATAGCAAACCTAATGTAATTTGATTTTCTTTATCGTACTCATTTTCTTTTTCATACAAAGACTGAATCATATTTTCCATTAAATTTTGTATCTGCAATATATCTGCTACATGAAACAACAAATATTCCCCTGAATTTTCATCTTGTCTTAAGATATCAATCAAAAAATGCGCAATTATACTGTCATGACCAATCATGTCATATACAACATCAAAGAAAGAAGGAAGAATTATAAAATTAATCGCAATATCATTTTCACTCGCTTTTTTTATTGCATGCCAAGAATGTTTATTCATCAAGAGTATTTCACCTTGATTTAAGATTACCTCTTTATCATCAATAATATGATGAATTGTGCCTTCTACCACATACATCATTTCTATATAATCATGTTTATGATTTGGAAAATCAGTAAAACGCGTATGTGTACGAACTGTAATCAATTTTTGATCCAACACTTTTTCACTTTCTATCTCAAATTCATTCTTTTTGGTATAAAGTGATTTTTCAATTGTTTGACCTTCTAAAATTCTTTTCTCTTCTTCTGTAATTTGTTTTAATTTTGTTAAAAGTGCATTATTTAGCATAATTTGATAATATCATAGACTTTTATTTTTCATATAAGAATTTTTCTGGTAATTCTACATGGAAATCCTTTGCTAAATCTCTAAAATTATCTGCTGTAATTGTTTGTAATTTATCTGGTCTCATGCTTAACATCTTCACCAAAATTTCTGCAGATTTTTCTGCTGTATGCATCAAACCGAAAGTTAAATCAAAATCATATCCTGCCGCAAACATTCCATGATGTGCCCAAATCGCTAAATCATATTGTTTCATTAATTCTGAAGTCGCTACAGCAATGTCTCTTCCTCCTGGAACCATCCACGGAACGACGCCAATTCCTGAAGGGAATACAACTGGACATTCTGTAGCCATTTCCCATAACTCTCTTGTAAATACTTCATCACGAAGGGGAAGAACAAATGTTAAGGCAATAATATTTGTTGTATGTGCATGATATATCACACGATATTCTGGATTCACTTTCACCTTTACTTCATGATTCATTAAATGTGAAGGTAATTCCGATGTAGGTCTACCACCATTCACAAGTCCCCATACAATGCGATAATTTTCCCCTTGATCATCTAACTCAATCATACAAATTGAATCTTCAGGTTTAAGCGCAACATTTCTAAAATATTTTCCACTACCAGTAACTAAGAAATATTCATTTGCAAGTGTTGGTACACTAGTTCCTATTGGTCTCCACTCTTTTGCTTCAAAATTTTCTTTAACTTCATCTATTTCTTCTTTTTTAACACGATAAGATAAATTTCCGCCATTCCTTTCGTGCCAACCTTGATTCCATCCATCGTCGCACATGCGAATAAATCCTTGTACAAATTCTGCATCTAAAAATTTCATATATCCTCCTATTATCTTGTGATTACATCTACTGGAACATTAAAGATTTTGGCAACTTTTAGTATTGTATCAATGTGTCTTCCTACTGCTACTGCCATATGGTGTGTAGGTCCTGCTTCAGACCATCGATTTACAAATTCTCTTGCACCTATTGCAAATCTTGTTCTCATATTTGTATCACCAAATGTAAAGATATCTCCTTCTTCATTTATTCCTTCTGCTACAACAAATTTAAAGTTTCCATCTTTATCTTGCGTAATTGCTAGATATGTAACTGGCCCAACTGGTGGATAAAATTGTGTTAAATATCCTCCACCTGTTTTTCCATGAAATACATTTACAATTTTCATTGTAGGTTTCTTTGCTTGTGAAATATCCGCATCCCCTGACCCAGAATGACCAATAATACAAATATCTTCATTAAAATCAATGGAATACATTTCAGATAATTGCCCTGTTCCTGCAATTGTCTTTAATATACTCATTGCCATTGCTACTTTAATATCACCTTCTACAGCACATGCAGTTCCTTGTTTAATTAACATTGAGAAAGCTGGTATTAACATACTATCTAACTTTCCGGCAATTCCTTGAGCAAAGCCATCATAATGAGACGCAACTAATCCTATTTGTTCGTCTTTCACCCATTTTTCAAACGCAACAACATATTTCGCCATCTCCCAAACTTCAGAAATACTTCCTCCTCCTTCGATTTCAAAAGTATCTAAAATTTCTTGTGCTTTATTTCTAATTGCATTTTCATCTGTAATATTATCGGCAATTGCCCACATTTTTTCCCAATCAAATTGTTTTGTATAAACCCACATTCTGTTATAAAGATTTGTTTCATCAATATATAAATCCATCATACCAGGATATGGTCTACCTATTTGAGCAAGATTTGTATTTCTAAATCTTCTACGTACTTGAGCTGCTTTGCACCAATCGTTAATTTCATGTTGTACTTTTTCGTCTCCACCTTCACTCACTCCTGTAATTACAGCGTGTCTTTTGCCTGCTCTTTCTAAGTCAGCCACCATTTCTCCTACTGCACCACATGCATATAGTTCTCCTAACCATTTAGCTGTATCTACATTAGGATAATCAGGAGCTTTTAACTTTTGTATATTTACTAGAACTACAGGTACATCCAAATCTCTAACTGCCGGTAACATGTTGTAAGATGTCGCATAAGTTAATAATTGTAAAAACACAACATCTACATCCGCACTTCTAAATAAATCTCCCACTTCTTGTGCTTTTTCTTTTGTTGTAACAATTCCTCCATCAATCATGTCAACAGATTCAGGAATCATTTTTTTAAATGATTGATATTGTCCTTCAAATTCTGGAACTAAGCTTGGAAATTGTGGTAAATAAGCTCCTAGTGCGATAGAAAACACACCTACTCTTGCTTTTGTTTCAACTAACATTATTCTTTTCCTCCTTCTATTTTTTGAATATCAAATGAATTAAAAATACATTTTCTCGCTTCTTGTAATGTTTCAAATTCTTTACTAGATAACATTTGTGCAGAAATATTTCCTATTGCGGTTGCTTCAATTGGTCCAACATAGACATCTTTTTTACAAGCTTTTGCAGTAAGCTCATTTAGATAACTCGCTTTTGATCCTCCACCAATAATATGAATTGAATCATATGTTTTCCCTGTTATTTCTTCTATTTCTAAAGCAGTCGAAGCATAACTATTCGCTAAAGATGCATATATTACTTTTGCGATTTGTCCTATAGTAGTTGGTACTTGTTGACTTGTTTCTATACATGCATTTTGAATTTCCTTCACCATACTACTAGGTGCTATAAAGCGATTATCTTGTGCATCCACAATAGAAGTAATATTTTCTTTTTTCGCTAACGCTACAATTTCGTCAAAAGAGTATTCTTTTCCAATTTCTTCTTTTATTCGATTAATCATCCACATACCCATAATATTTTTTAAGTAACGGAAACGATAATCTATGCCACCTTCATTTGTAAAATTATGTTTTTGACTGATTGCAGAACAATTCGCTTTTTTAATTTCGCATCCCATCAAAGACCAAGTACCTGAGCTGATATAAATCACATCTTGATTACAAGGTAATGCAAGTATTGCGGATGCTGTATCATGACTTGCGGGTAAAACTACTTTTGTATTAAATCCAACTTCTTTTTGAATCTCTTCTTTCAAATCACCAAGTATTGTTTTTGGTGTTTCTATTTTTGTAAATAGTTTTCTAGGATAACCAAGCTTATCAATTAATTCTTCATCCCAATTTTTTGTAGTAGGTGAAACAAGTTGTGTTGTCGTTGCATTTGTATATTCTGTTACTTTCTTTCCTGTTAATAAGTAATGAAAATAATCTGGCAGTAATAACATACAATCTGCTTTTTCTAAATTATCCTCTGCCATAAGTTGATAGATTGTATTAAAATTTTGTTTCTGTATACCTGTACGAATATATAAATCTTTTTCAGTAATCATTTCATATACTTTTTGATCAGCTTGTTCTGTACGTGTGTCTCGATATCCATATACATCTTGTATTCTATTTCCATTAGAATCTAATAAAGCATAATCAACTGCCCATGTATCTATTCCCATACTATATGGAATGATATTTTTTTCTTTACATTTCTTCATTCCGTTTAAGATATGTAAGAATAATCCGTCTGTATCCCAGATTAAATGATTATCTTTTTTCTTCATTCCATTAGGAAATCGATATATTTCTTCTAGAATTATTTTTTGATTTTCTATATGTCCTAATATATGTCTTCCACTAGAAGCACCTATATCAATTGCTAAATAATATTTCATGATTTGCCTCCTAAATTTAATTTATAAGAAACCTAGAATAAAAATAATGATTTTATTTGATTAAAAAGTGTCTTTATTTGCAATAAAAAAAGAATGTAACATAATCGCCACATTCTCATAAAATCATTTATAAATTTCTTTCAATCAATTTTAAAACCAAAGAATTCTAAAGCCTTTGGTATCACTTTATTCCAAAAAAAGAAATCATGTTTTCCTGGTTCTTCATAGTAATCCACTTTAATATTCGGACAATTATCGTGCATCCAATTTACCCAATTTTTAGATTTTTCATATAAAAAGTCTTCTGTTCCACACATTGTAAAGTATTCAGGCATCTCTTTAGCATGATTATTTACATCAAGTGCTAATTGATCCACACTACTAGCACCAGTATCTAATACATGTTTAAAGTCTCGAATACCCGTAGTAGATAAAGGTACTGCTTTTGCATATTTATCTGGATGAGATAAGCTAGTTAGCCAAGTACCATATCCTCCCATACTTTCTCCCATAATAAAACGATCTTCTCTTTTTGATGAGATAGGGAATAACCTTTCCATCTTTGCTGGTAATTCTTCAGCCAAATAATCTTGCATACGGAAACCATACTTTGTATTCACATAACAAGTATTATATGCACTAACCATCACCACAAATAAATCTAAATCTCGTGTTAAAAGATAAATATTTGAAGAATTAAGCCATGTAGAATTATCTTCTGATGTACCATGCAAAATATATAAACAAGGATATTTCTTATCTTTTGGATCTAAAGTATAGTCTTTTCTGTTTTCTGGAATAATCACTGATACTTTGACATCCATTTTTAAAATTGTTGAACGCATTGTAAGTTCTGCAAATGCCATAATCTAAACTCCTTTACAAAGAAAGAGGAGACTTGCTCCCCTTTCACATTACTTACCTATCTTTTTATAAACTTCAATAAATTCTTTAGCTAGAATACCAAATGCTTCAGCAGACA
>CAVAZS010000035.1:0-18197 GCA_963593385.1 Lachnospiraceae bacterium
AAATACCTGTGGTACAGTTTTCTGTACTAGATGTGCATCATGCTCGACACACATAGTAAAGCCAAGTCGAGTGACTTGGCTTATTTATTCATTAATACTAAATCAGCATTTTCTTTTGTATTACATGTTTCAAAATAATATTCTTCTCTAGGAATCCACATTGTCTTAAAAGCATCTAATTTCATTGGATTTCTTTTTTCTAAACGTTTAAGTTGTAAATCTTTAGAAATATCCATGAATACACATAACTCATAATACTTTCTTAGCTTAGGATGACTACTATATGAACCTTCAACTATCGTAATCTTATTAGGATCTAAATAAATATCAGGCAAAAAAGAAGCTTCATGAATCACATATGGTCTATATATCGCTTCTTTTTGGCTTGTTAGTGGTATGAGAATTTCGTTTTGTAAACGTTCAAAATCAATATTACCACCTGGCTCATTCATGATTTCAGGAGTACGTTTATCAAAAGGTAGATAAAAGTCATCTATGTGAACTAAGTTATATCCATTCTCTTTAGCAATACTAGTCGCTAGTGTTGTTTTACCTGACCCACATCTACCATCCATTGCGATAATACATGGAGCTTTAATATTTTGTACTACGTCTAATAACAATTCTTGATTAAGCATTTTTATAATTCTTTTCTATATTAATTTGTTGCTCAACATGTTTTAAGATAATTACACACATTGGTAGTAAATACAATCCTGCAACAACCCAAGCACTTTGATCTGCCCAAGTAATCGCATCAAACTTAAAGATTGGCACAAATACTAACGCAACAATGCATCTAGCAAACATTTCTAAAATACCACCAATAACAGCTCTACCAGAATAACCAAGTCCTTGAATAGACATTCTTGCGACAATAACAATCGCAACAACCGGGAAAAAATAACCCATTCTTCTTAAGTATTTAGCAGAAGCATCTAATACACTAGCTTCACTAGCACTAACAAACATCATGCTCATGATTCTACCTAAGAAAATCATAATTAATCCTGCAAGTACTCCATAACCTACAGCGATAAGTAAACTTAGCTTTAAACCTTCTTTAATTCTATCTGTTTCTTGGGCACCATAATTCTGTGATAAGAATGTTGAAGCAGTAGCACCAAACGCATCAAATGGACACATCATTAATTGCTTAATCTTAAGCCCTGCTGTAAATCCAGAAACATAGATTGTTCCTAGAGAGTTATTCGCTGATTGCATAGTCATCGAGCCAATAGCAGTAATTGAAAACTGAAGTCCCATAGGTACACCCATAACAAGTAATCGATTAGATTTTTCTTTAGAAAATTCACGATCTTCTTTAGCAATATGTAATACTTCAAACTTCTTAATAATTAGTATTAGGCAAAGAATACCACTAACAGCTTGTGAGAATATCGTCGCAATCGCTGCACCAGCACATCCCCAATGTAAAGCTAAGATACAGAAGAAATCTAAACCAATATTTAAGATTGCAGAGAAAGCTAAGAAAAAGAATGGTGTCTTACTATCTCCTATCGCTCTTAATAAAGCAGCTAAATAGTTATAAAGTAATGTAAAAGGAATACCTGCAAAAATCACAACAAGATATGAATATGCATAATCATATATTTCTTCATTTACTTGTAATAAATGTAATATCTGTGGACATAGAACAACTACTGCAATAGTAATCACTACGGCAAATGCTGTGACTAAAATCGCACCATTATATACATATTTACGCATTTCATCTTTTGCATTAGCACCAAACTTTTGTGCTACTGGAATACTAAAACCTTGACATATCCCTTGGCAAAAACCTAATACAAGAAACTGTACACTACTTGATGATCCTACACCAGCTAATGCAACAGAACCTAATGTTTGTCCAACTATAGCAGTATCTACAATGTTATAGAATTGTTGAAATAAATTACCTAATAATAAAGGAATACTAAACGCAACAATTAGCTTTAAAGGACTCCCCTCCGTCATACTCTTCGTCATGAAACAATCCCCCTTTAACAATGATATTTATTATAGTTCACACGATATATTTTGTGAATGTTGCATTGTTTATCTAAAAAAAGTAGATAATTTTCTATTTCTAGAATTTCATCTACTCATTTCATTTATAAATAACTATATTATTCAGCACTTAATGCATAAGTTGCGGCAGCGTCCCCAGCTAATTTACCAGAAACGAATGTCCACATTTGAGCTTGTCCACCCCAACTAGATTCAATTCTCTAACTTCATTTTGTCACTAACGAAGAATTCTCTTTAAAAGATAGATTTTAAACGACCTTTTAATTTCTATTAGTTCTCTTTTTCTATTATTTTACTAAGTTCAGGTTCAATACGATTAATCACTTTAGTTACTAACGCATTACCCATCATAAAATATCGTCTATTTTCAGGCATTCCTGTATTAGTCCAATCATCCGGAAAACTTTGGAGCCTTTCAGCTTCAATTGGTGTTAATAATCTTAGTTTACCTGTTTCTTTATCAGGAATAATATGTGTCGATCTATTTACTGACCCTTCGCTTGTAAGCATTGTTCTTCCTGGCAAATCTAAACTATCAAAAGGTGACATAGCTCCCTCCGAATAGAAATATTCAGAACCGTCAGGTCTTTTTCTTGGTATTTTCTTAGAACCTCGTAGGTATTCGAATTTTTCTAGTTTTTTTCCACTCAAAATGTATTCATCTAATCCAGTTCTAGTTTCTCTAATTTCTCCAAGCGTAATTGGTAGCTCTACAATTGGAACTGTTTTTTCTGTATAAACAACTCCATCAATCATTACACCTGTGTTTTCAAATTGAGCTTTAAATAACTTTGTCATTTCTACAGTGTCTTTATATGTCAATAAGCTAATACCATTAATTGACGATTCACTAGATTGCTCTACTGGGAAACATTTTGCAAACAATCCATCTTTATATAAATATTTTTGATATCCTGAGTTAGAAACAATATTGTTATATTTCAGCTTTCTTTGCCACCCAAAAATAAAAGTTCTTCTTCGTCTTTGAGCCGCACCATAATCAGCCGCGTTTATAACTCTCCATTCGACATTGTATCCCAAATCATATAAAGTTCTAAGCATAATACCAAAGTCTCTTCCTCTTTGTTTAGCTGGAGACTTCAAAAGTCTATCTACATTTTCCAATAAAATAAATGGTGTGTTTTTCGTATTCAATACAGCTGCAATATCCCAAAACAAAACGCCTTTTTTTCCTTCAATACCTTTTTCTTTTGAAAGCGAATGAGCAACACTGTAGTCTTGGCATGGAAAACCACCTACAAGTAATGTATGCTCTGGAATTGTGCTTTTATCTACATCAGTAATACTTTGATTTGAACATTCATTACCAAATCTAGTTACATAGCAGTCATAAGCATGTTGAATTTTAGTACTTGGTTCCCACTGGTTAGCCCAAACAAAATCCCAATCTCTGTTTTCGATTGCTTTACCATTTTTATCAAAACCTTTTATATCATTTAAGCCAATGCGGAAACCACCAACACCAGCAAATAGCTCAATTACCGTTTTCTTCACAATGTTCTCCCTTCTATATATAAACATCATGTATAATTATTTTAACAGTTTTTCAAACTTTGATCAATTACATATTATTTATGAAAGGAGCTACATTTTATGTTATTCGATTATGATGATACCAATTTAGAAAGCATATTTAATTACGCAAAAAAGCTTGAAGGAATGACATTTCAAGAGGTGCTAGATGAATATAATAATTCGGTTCAAAAAATATATTTAAATCCTAGTGAAAATCACAATAAAGATAATAGTGATATATGTCCAGAAAATGTTACTGTTGAAAATACAAACGCTAAAGGGCAATTAGGCAATTTTATTGAAAGATATTATTTCGGATATTTTCCTAATGGTAAACAAGAAGCTGACTTTTCTAAAACTGGTATGGAATTAAAGTTAACTTGTATAGATAAAAAACAAAATGGTGGATATACCGCTGGCGAAAGATTATCTATTACAAATATCTCTTATAAAGAACCAGTTGAAGAAAACTTTTATAAAAGCCATGTATGGGAAAAAATTAAACTTATTCTATTGGTTCATTATCTTAGGGACAAATCTAAAGATAGAATGGACTATGAAATTAAATATGTTAATAAATTTACTCCAACCAATAATGACTTAAATATCATTATCGAGGATTATCATGAAATAATCGAGAAAATCAAACAAGGAAAAGCTCACGAAATAAGTGAAAGCGACACTTTATATTTAGGAGCATGTACTAAAGGGGCTACAGCAGAAAAAAGTAAAGTACCTCAATATTATGGCGAACATATATTAGCCAAAAAAAGAAACTTCTGTTTCAAAAGGCAATATATGGATTACATTTTACATTCATATATTTTGAAAGATACTAAACCTGCTGAATCTATTATTGTAAATAATGAATTAGATTACTATGAGCCTTTCGAAAAACAAATAGTTAGAATTATAAATTCATATAAAGGAATGACTGATAAAGAACTATGTATAAAATTTCATCGGGAATATAACAATAATAAAGCACAATGGATTGATTTGGCTTATAGAATGCTGAAAATTAAAAGTAACAAAGCTGAAGAATTTGTTAAAGCAAATATCGTTGTTAGAGCTGTTCGAGTTGAAAAAAACGGTACAATTAAGGAAAGTCTATCTTTACCAACATTAACTTTCAAAGAATTTGTAACTGAAACTTATGAAAATTCAAAGTTTTGCACATATTTTGAAGAAACAAAATTCTTATTTGTAATTTATAAATCAAATGGGGCTGAATATGTTTTGCAAAATGCTAAAATTTGGAATATGCCTTATACCGATTTATATGGAGACGCAAAAATTGGTTGGGAAAATATACAAAAGAAAATTAAAGAAGGTGTCACTTTCACAATAGAAAAAAATGAAGTGCATAACAATTTGCCAAAGAAAAATGATAATAAAATTATTCACATACGTCCTCATACAAGTAAATCAGCTTATAAACTTAATAACGGTTATACAAAAGGCAATATTTCCAAAGATGGAGATCAACTTCCAAATGGTGAGTGGATGACCAAGCAGTGTCTTTGGCTAAATAATTCTTATCTCATAACTGAATTAGATATCAAATAATCTTACTGTCCTTTATAATCATTATCTTTTCCCATAAATTAACAAACCCCTTTAGTTGGTTATATTAAGCTAAAGGGGTCATTATATTTAAATGTGAAAATTATCTTATGATATTTAGTTTATTAAACATCGATATTATTCTATATCTTCGCCATTAGATTTGATAACTCTTTTATAATAATCAAAGCTATCTTTCTTTATTCTGTTAAATGTGCCGTTACCATAATCATCTTCATCTACATAAATAAAACCATAACGTTTAGACATTTGACGAGTTGATTCAGAAATTAAATCTATGCATCCCCACCATGTATAACCAAATAAATCTACACCGTCTTCATTAATTGCATCTGACATAGCTTTTACATGTTCTTTTAAATATTCTGCACGATATGGATCATGTACATGTCCATCTTCTGTAACAATATCTTTTGCTCCAAGTCCATTTTCCGCAACAAATAATGGTTTTCTATAACGATCATATAACTCAACTAGAGAAATTCTTAACCCTGTAGGATCAGTTTGCCATCCCCATTCACTAGATGGAAGATATGGATTCTTAACACCATTCACTGTATTACCTGGTGCCATATCTAATCCTTCAGTATTGCCTGCCATACAACTTGTCATATAGTAACTAAAAGATACAAAATCTACCGTTCCTTCTTTTAATATTTGTGCGTCTTCCGGTTCTGTATGAATAGTAAGTCCTTTATTTTCTATTTCTTTTAAAAGATACTTTGGATATTCGCCAAACACTTGAATATCTGAATATCTATAAATAGAACGAATTCTACGTTGTGCAGCCAAGTTATCTTCAGGTTTACAAGTGAATGGATAGAATTCCAGTTTCGTAAGCATATTTCCTATCTTACAATCTGGAATTATTTCATGTCCTATTTTTACTGCAAGAGCAGAAGCTATCATTTGGTGATGCATAGCTTGATAAATTGCTTGTTCAAAAGGTACATCTGTAAATTGGTCTTCTATTAAACCACCACTAGTTACAGGATGACGTAACATTGCATCTACTTCATTAAATGTAAGCCAATACTTAACTTGATCTTTAAATTCTGTAAAACAAGTCTTCGCATATTTAACAAACAAATCAATTACTTCTCTTGAATACCAACCACGATATTTCGTAACAATATCTAGAGGTGGATCATAGTGAGATAATGTAACTAGTGGTTCCATGCCATATTTATGACATTCATTAAATACGTCTCTATAGAAAGCAATTCCTTTTTCATTTGGTTTTTCATCCCAAGGATGTGTATATATTCTTGCCCAACTAATAGACATTCTGTATACTTTAAATCCCATTTCTCCAAACATTTTGATATCTTCTTTATAATGATGATAGAAATCAATTCCTCTACGTTTTGGATAATTTTCTTTAGGTCCCGCTTTCAATGCATCTTCTAAATCTTTAGATGTAAATTCAAATTGCTTTGTAAAATTTGCAATACCAACATCACGATATGGAAGACAATCCTCTATTGTCATTCCTTTCCCATCTTCGTTCCAAGCACCTTCTACTTGATTAGCTGCTGTAGCACCGCCCCATAAGAAATCTTTTGGAAATTTAAGTGGTGATGTATTTTCGTACATAAGTAATCCTCCTTCTAATTAGTCTTCTTTTACCCCTAATACCATTACTACTACAAATGCTACTACACAAGATACCGCCATACCAATACATACTGCAGCAAAACCATCTGTCATAAATACAGGAAGAGATAAGATACATGAGTTTACGTAAGCTGTAGCTCTACCACCAAATAAACCAACAATTGCTCCGCCTGCAGCACCACCAATAATTGTAGCTAACATAGCTGAACGGAATTTCAAGAATACACCGTAAATACCAGGTTCTGTAATTCCAATAAATGCTGATATACCAGTTGATGCGCCAATTGACTTATTTGTGTCTTTTTTAGCACGTACCCAAACACCAATACATGCTCCTAGTAATGCTAACGTTCCCATTGTGTTCATAGGCAGTAAGTAGTCATAGCCAAATGTAGCTAAGTTTTCCATACAGATAGCACCTAGAGATAAATGCATACCCGTCATAACAACAAATAGTCTTGTTCCACCAACAATTGCACCCGCAATAAGTGGTGATAAGTCATATAAGAACTTAACAACTACTACTAATCCTTTAGATAAGTAGCTAGCTAATGGACCAATCGCAATTAATGTAAGTGGTGTCATGATAAGTAAAACTATCATTGGTGTAAATACAATACGTAATACTTTTGGCATCCTAGAATTAACCCATGAATAAACATATTTCAAAACGAATACTGTTAAAATAATTGGAATTGTAGATCCATAGTATCTAGGGAATGGAATTGGTAATCCAAATAATGATAATGCTTCAGCACCTGAAGTGTTACCAGCAGTCATTGTTGGGTATAGTAATACCCCAGCCATTGCGATAGCCATAGCTGTATCTGTCTTAAATCTCTTTGCTGCAGACCAAGCTACTAGGAATGGCAAGAAATAGAATGCACAATCTCCAGCCATTGTTAGCACTTGAATTAATGCAGATGCAGATTCAAATCCCATATATGAAGTCATAATTGTAACAATTCCTTTAATCATTCCCCCACCAGCGATTGCAGGAATTACTGGCAACATGATTGCTGCCATTGTTTCAAAAATGTCGGTAATTTTAAATTTTTTCTTTTCTGTAGTTACATCTAAATTTTCGTCAATTGCTGATTCTTCTTTAAAGCCACCAACTTTGCATACCGAAGCATATACATCTCCTACTTCTTGCCCAATAATAATTTGAAGTTGATCACCAGACCATTGAGCACCAACTACTTCTGCTAATTCTTTAATTCCGTCTACATTTACTTGTCCTTTATCCTTTAGATTAAAACGTAAACGTGTCATACAATGATATGTTTCAGAAACATTATCTGAACTACCCACAAGTTCTAAAATACTTTTTGCTAATTCATCATAATTCTTTTTAGCCATAAATAATTTCTCCTTTTTGAAATATATAATCAACTACAGTGCGCGCTACTATAGTTTGATTCAAAATAAAACCTCACACCAAAAAAGTTATTTTAACTTTATGATGTGAGGACAAGCCTTTTCAGTAACAATCCTCTCTTGTACATAACCTATTTATATGAAGCATTAAGTAAAGCATCTCTTCGTCATTTAAATCTAATCCAATTTCATTTTTTAAATACTTTCTTATTTCTTCAGATGTTTCATATGTTTTTGGGTATTCTTTTACCAAAGTTTTGTACATTTCTCTATTTTCTGTTTTAAGTAATTCGTTATCTTTTCCACGTTTCAATAAATAATGTATATGGGTAACAAATCTTGAATAGTTGAAATTATGTTTATCTATTTCAATATTGTATTTTTCTTCTACAATTTTTGTAATTTTCTCTATAATTTTTTCACTATTTTCAGATATTTTATTTTGTTTCTGTTGTTCAGAATTGACTATATGCAATGCAATATAAGCGCCTTCATCACGTGGAAAATATACTTTCAATTCACTTCTTATTAACTTTACTCCATAATTTCCTATGTCCATTTCTTTTTCAAACAATTGTTCAATATCATTTACAATTGGTAATTTAACTTTAATATTTTCTTTATTTCTTTTAATTGCGAAATTTATGTGATCCGCCAAGGTAAATACAATATTTGATGAAAACAACATATCATACTTTTTTCTGGCATAGCATATAATTTCATTTGATACTTTCAATACCCCTTCCGGTAAATCCCGAATCATAGAAATATACACTTTATCTACATCGTAGTAAGTATGTTCGATTTCTGACAATTTCAATTCATATGGTGGTTTTCTAAATCCTACACCTTTTCCAGTTACGATTACTTCTTTCCCTGTAGAATCTAAACAAATCGATACATTATTGTTTATATTTTTTATTACCTTCATATTGTTAATCCCTTTTAAAGAAAAACTCCGCACCCATCCCTTCTAACCGTTTTACCAGTAGGGCAAGCCTCCGCGGAGTAACAAACCAACTTTTATAATTTCATTATAATGAACAATTTATAAATTTCAACACTTTTTTGAAAAGGCTTACAATTAAAATTTCAATTTAATTGATTTAATCAATACAATCAATGAGTACATTAATCTAAATCTTCACCATTACTTTCTATTACTTTTTTATACCAATAGAAAGAATCTTTTCTTAGTCTAGATTTATCACCATTACCATAATTATCTAAGTTTACATAGATAAACCCATATCTTTTATCCATTTCACCTGTAACCATACTTATTTCATCTATACAACCCCACGTAGTATATCCTAATAAGTTAACCCCATCATTAAGTGCTTCTTTTAAAGCTAGAATATGTTTACGTATATATTCAATTCTATATTTATCATGTATTTTATTATCTTCCACAATATCTGAAGTGCCTAAGCCATTTTCTACTACTATGATTGGTATTTGATATCTATCATAGATTTCATTTAAAGAATGTCTTAATCCAGCTGAATCAATAGACCAGCCCCACTTACTATATTCTAAATATGGATTCTTTATTCCTGCCGTAAAATTACCTTTTGCTTCTTCTGCACCTTCTACTTTATTACTAGTCACAATAGAAGTTGAATAGTAAGAAATACTATAGAAATCTACCGTGCCATTTTTTAATATTTCTTTATCTTCATCACTTACTTCTAAGTTAAAGTTATATGAATTGCAAATTCTTTGAGAATATGATGGATAATAACCTCTCACTTGTACATCTGAACAATAATAGATTATTTTTTGCATCTGCTCCATGTTAGCAATAATATCTTTAGGATTACATGTATAGGGATAACTTTCACCATAACATATCATATTACCTATCTTATTTTCAGGATTAATTTCATGACCTACTTTAACAGTTAAAGCACTTGCTAATAATCTATGATGCAATAATTTAAATGATTTACTAGCTTCTTTATTAGCTAAGTCTTTAGGCATAATATCCAGAAACATAATCACATTATTTATTTCATTAAATGTTAACCAATAATGTACATCTTCTTTAAATTCTATAAATACTGTCTTTACATATTTGATAAAAAGATTGATTGTCTCTCTATTATTCCAACCACCTAAATAATTTTCTATATAAAGTGGTGTTTCTCCATGCCATAAAGTTACTAATGGTTCTATGTTATATTTTCTTAACTCTTTAAATATATTTTTATAAAAGTTTATACCTTCTTGATTAGGTTTATCTTCTTTGCCAGTAGGATAAATTCTAGTCCAGTCGATAGACATTCTAAACATTTTAAATCCCATCTCACTAAACAATTTAATATCTTCTTTATAGTGGTGATAGAAATCAATAGCGGTATGACTTGGATAGTAATATCCTTCTTGTACGTTATATATAGCACCTTCTGGTAATACTCCCAAAAATTCTGCAAACTTACCTTCTTTACCATTAGAATCTACATATGTGTAATATCTAGGGCTTTTTCTACTACCAGAAGTACGAACATCATAAATCGATAATCCTTTACCGCCTTCATTATAGCCACCTTCTATTTGACTAGCAGATGTGGCGCCTCCCCAGAAAAAATCTTTTGGAAATACACTCATATTAGTCTTCACTCTTAAAGAATATTAATGTTCCTACAAATGCTAGAACAAATCCTAACACTACAGAAATAGAACCATTGATTAAATTAGCAGTTGTAGAACCAGTAAAGCATAAGAATGATCCAATAACAGGAATACTAAATGTCATACCTACTACTACGGTATGTGTTAGACCACAATAGAAACCAGCAATAACACAACTTACTATTTCTACAATTAAACAAGATTTATTGCGGAATAAAATACCATAGATTGTAGGTTCAGATACACTACCAACAAGTTGAGAAGTTAAAGCAACTAATGCTGTTTCTTTTTCAGAAGCTTTCTTGTTTTTAATAATATATCCTAAATCAATACCAACAAGTGCCATGCTATAGATGACCATATATGGAAAATATAAACTATCTACACCAAGTTGTGTATATACAGCAAATGTAGCTAAGAATACTGGTCCACCAAGTCCAAAAGCAACCATGAATACATATAATCCACATACTAAAGCACCTTCTAACCAACTAGCATGTTCACTTAAGAACATTACAACATTTGCTAAACCTGTACCTAACCATTGACCAATAGGTCCAAGAACGCTTAACCCTAAAACTGTCATAATAATTACAGTACAAGTAGGCACTAATACTGTTTTAATATATTTGGGGATTACTTTGTTCAAGAATTTTTCTACATATACTTGTACAGCAACAATTAAGATAATTGGTAAAAATGTAGAACTATAATCTATTAAAGTCATTGGGAATAATCCAAATACTTTAAATGATTCTCCTGTAGCTACAACATTTTGAATTGTAGGTGACATTAAGATAGCCGCTAAAACAATAGAAATAATTGTATTAGCTCCTAACTTTTGTGAAGAACTATATGCTAGTAAAAATGGAATAAAGTATGTAATCGCATTTCCTATTCCTTCTAGTAATACATATAAATCTGAATCTGTAGTAATAACACCTAGTATTGAAGGACCTAGGATTGCTGATAATGATTTAAACATACCCATAACAATGAATGCATATACAATAGGTGAAATACATCCTGTTAATGCTTCAAATAATGTATTTAAAACATTCTTATTTTCTTTAACTTCTTCACCAATTTTCTTTTCTTCTTTAAAGCCACCCACTTTAATGAATTCTTGATAAACATCATCGACTGTTGTTCCAATAATAACTTGTAATTCCCCAACATTCTTTTGTAAACCTAATACTCCCGGTATATTTTCAATCTCATCAATTGTTTCTAATGATTCATCCTTCAAACGAATACGAAGTCTTGTGGCGCAATGTGTTACGCTCGATACATTTTCTTTACCACCAACTAAATCTAAGATTTTCTTAACATCCACTTTAGACATATAACCTCCTTGACCATTTACTGTGTCTTTGTCTTTCTAAGCAATAACTTAATATTTCTTGATTTAATCCAAGTGTATGCCCTTTCTTATTTCTAAAATATAACGGTTTCTTACATATTTATTGACCAAATCACAGTTCTTTTATACCATAAAATTAACTATGACACCGAAAGAGTTAAGCAAAAAATTATTTACTATAACCGATAGTGAAGAAAAATATAGAAAAGGGATTTCTAGCAAAAAGATTTTCCCATTAATAGAAATCAATAATCAAACAGTGCTGCAATTTTCATATAGTGCTATTTCTATTGAAAATAATGGTATTCCTTTTCTTGTAAAGAAGCATTCTCGTTTTCGTGATTACCCATTACATGTACATGATTGGATAGAAATAAGTTATATGTATTCAGGATCTTGTACACAAGTAATCGAAGGCAAAAAATACAAGATGGAAAAAGGGCAATTATTATTAATGGTTCCTAATACTATACATACTATAGAAAAACTTGGCGAAAATGATGTTTTAATACAAATAGCTTTAGGTCAAAAAAATTTAACAACAAACTTCTTTAACCGACTATCTTCATCTAGCATTGTCTCTAGATTCTTTATTAATGCTTTTAACGAAACACATTCTATTAATAAATTTTATTTATTTGAATCTGAAAATAGCAGAAGACTAGAGTTATTTATTAACGAATTCTTATGTGAATACTATGATCCTTCAATTGCAAATTTAGACATATTAAATAACTTATTTTCATTAATCATTACTGAACTTGTGAACGTTATGAATATCACTTCCGATTCAATTAATAATGATAATGAACATGTATTACCTATACTTCATTACATAGAAAATAATTATAGAACATGTTCTTTAACTACCACTTCTAAAGAATTCGGATTAAATGCAAATTACATGTCTAATCTCCTCAAAAAATATACTAGATATACTTTTAATCAATTAGTAGTAGATCAAAGATTAACTACTGCAGAGCATTTACTAATTAGTTCTGATATGTCTGTAACAGATATTGCTAATTATGTAGGTTACCAAAATATGAGTTTCTTCTACAAAATATTCATTAAAAAATATAACTATAAACCTAGCGAATATAGAAACTTATATTCTTTCAAAAAGTAATCATCAAATCACTTCTAACTGTAGTGATTCCATAATCATTCTTGATTTTGGTGATTCCATTACCAAATCCTGAATAAGTTGTATATCTAAACTATCTATAATATTTCTTTATAGTAATCAAATGGAAGCTTATTTTATATCTAAGAAGTTCTATAAGCATGTGTTTTTTGTTATACATATAACTGTGTGTGCCATTATACTCAATATTTTCTGCACCTAGTTTTAATCCATTACTATTATCAAATATTTGAACTACTCTAGAATCAGATATCTTCAATGCTCCTCGACTAGTCGCAAGATAATATTTTTCAGGAATCGTATCTGTTAAACGATGATAATAAAATGCAGAATTTAACGTAAAAATAGCTTCAGGATATTTCTTTGAAATAATTTAAATCTCGGGAACATATTTCTTATTTGAATATATTCCTTTTTCTAATTGATATAATTCTTCATTCTTTACTTTTTTATTTAAGTTGTATTTACTCCCGTATATTTGTATACATTCAGAATATGTTAATAGCATTTTATTTCCCTTTCATCTGTAATTTTTATATTTTTTCAGATGTTTAGGTAAATCCTTATTTATCTCAAAAGCTATGTATAGCTATAACTTTTAGTTATAGCAGTAATGCATGATAAGAACTTCACAAGTTAATTTATGGTTGCTATCATAGCTTTGTTAATAGATTAACAAGTTGAATTCTATAACGGCCGAATGAATTTACTTTGTATCTGCTAACGATTTTAAGGAGATAAAATATGATATTTGATTTTAACTTTATATGGGTTGGTTTAATGAATTTTGTCAGCTTCTTTATTCAAGGTTGTACAGGATTTGGTTCTACTGTTATCGCTGCTGCTGTAACAAATGGAATATTAGGTACAGAAACAGGTGTTCCTTTTGGAACAATGATTACTATTCCTCTATTTATTGTTTTATGTCTAAAAGAAAGAAAAGCAGTTGCTTGGGGTGATTTAGGTAAGATTGTTATCTTCTGTGTACCAGGATTATTTATTGGTTCTAAGCTTTTCTACAGCATGAAACCTTCTACCGCAAAGATCATCATTGGTGCATTAGTCACAGGAATTGCCTTAATGAACATTTGGAAATCTATTGTTGTTCCTCTCATTCTCAAAAAAGAAGTAAAGGAAAATGAAGAAGATACTACTGCTAAGAAAGCATTTAGATATATTTGTTTAGCATTAGGTGGAGTAGTACATGGAGCTTTCAATATTGGTGGACCATTAATTACTGTTTATACAATCTATGCGGTAAAAGAAAAAGAAAAATTCCGTAACACAATGACTTGGGTATGGTTAATTCTAAATATCATTAATGCCTTCAACCAAATTCGTAATGGTGCTTGGACACCAAAACTTGCTGGTGCTTTAGCTGTCAGCTTACCTATGGCATGTGTTGGATTTGTACTAGGTGTTTATTTCCTAAAGAAAATTGATAAGAATACATTCTTACGTATTGTATATTGCGTTCTATTATTCGTTGGCGCAAATATGTTTATCACAAGTTTAATGTCTGTTTTATAAAGAAAAGAGTAAATAAAGATGAAAGATTTTAATTTTAAAGTACCTCAAAGTATTCAATTTGGTATAGGTAGCCTAAACAAATTACCTGAAATTCTAGCAGAAAATAAATCAGATCATGTATTACTAGTTTCTGACCATGGTCTAGAAAAACTAGGTGTTGTGGATAAAGTAAAGAATATCATTCAAAATGCTGGTATCGAATGTACTACATATCTAGATGTTGTGCCTAACCCAACAATTGAATGTGTTAATGCAGCTGCTAAGTTATATCAAGAATCTAATTCTACAAGTATTGTTGCTTTAGGTGGTGGTTCACCGATGGATGTTGCTAAGTCATGTGGTGTACTTGTTAAATTTGGTGGTTCTATCACTGATTATGAAGGATTATATAAAGTTCCAGGACCAATTGTACCTATTATTGCTATACCTACGACTGCTGGTACAGGTTCAGAAGTAACAGCTTCTTCTGTTATTACTGATGCGTCTAGAAATTATAAGTTCTCTGTAATTAGCTATGAAATCTTACCAAAATACGCCATCTTAGATCCTACATTAATCATGACTGCTCCTGCTTCTGTAGCTGCTTCTTGTGGTGTAGATGCCTTCATCCATGCTGAAGAAGCTTATGTTTCTAACTTTGCCACACCATTTACTGATGCTATGGCAGAAAAAGCTATGGAACTTATTGGTAAGAACTTACGTCGCTTTGTTGCGAATAGAAATGATGAAGAAGCTGCTTCTTGCATGATGCTTGGTAGTACTTTTGCAGGAATGGCATTTGCTTGGGCAAAACTTGGTAATGTTCATGCAATGAGTCATCCCGTATCTGCTTTCTTTGGTGTACCTCATGGTGTAGCTAATGCAGTATTATTACCAACAATTGTTGAATACAATGCTTTAGCAGATAATGGTAGATACGAAAAGATATATAACTATATTCGTGAAGATAAGCTACCAGCTGTTAACTTCAAGCCACAAATGTTAATCGATGAAATCAAGAAACTAAATCAAGATCTAGGTATTCCTAAATCATTAAGTGAAGTAGGTGTTACTGAAGATAAGATTGAAGCTATGGCAAAAGACGCAATGAAGAGTGCAAATGTTAAAGCTAATCCTCGTGCCACAACAGAAAAGGACATCATCGCTCTTTACCATAAAGCAATGTAATTACTCATTATGGAAATGAATTGTATCTATACTGAAAATAGTTGGGCTAAGATTTGTGAGACACAAGAAGAGTTACTACAATATGAATCATTTTCTCATGAAGATGCTTTAGAACTTGGTTTATCTATCATACAAATTACTAAAGAAAAATATCATGGTGCTGTTGCCATACGAATCATTGAAGAAGATAGTGACATATTCTCTTATCGTATGACAGGTTCTGTTAAAGATGCAGATTGGTGGATGAATAATAAATATATCAATGCAAGATTTATTCGTATGAGTTCTTTAAGAGCACTTGTTCTAGCAAAAAATCATGAGTTTAATACAGAATGGACACCATGGAATCAATATTTATGTGGTGGTTGTATCCCTGTATTTAATAAAAATGGTGGTAGACCACACGCATATGTAGTTATTTCTGGTATGGCACACTATGAAGATCATCAAATTATTGCGGATGCTATGGCTAAGCAACTTGGTGTAACTATCCCTGAAATTAAACGCACAAAATAAAATTAGCCGGTACTGTATAAAGCAGTATCGGTTAATTCTATTCCATATTTTCTTTTACAGTAGAAATAAATTTTTTCCATTCATCAGGCAAAGATGATCTTTGTTTATATGCTATTACTAATGTTCTACTTGTAGGATATTTACTTTGAATATGTAGTTTAAGAATGTCATCACTTGTTACATCAAAGATATCTGGCATAACGCTATAACACATCTTATTTTTAACTAAAGATAAAATAGTAGGCCAACTTTCACTTTGGAAGATGATATTTGGTTTAAAATTAGCTTCTTCATAATATTGATTTGCGAAAGATAAGAATCTTGCATGTCCTTGTCCTGCTGCCATAGGATAAGGTTCTAATACTTTTAAAGGTATCTCTCCTTTGTCACAATATTCTTTTAATGTTTCATCATATTTATATTTTGAAGGTAAATAAACTACTGTTTCTTCTTTACAAACATCAATACAATTTAGTCTTGAATCACAATATTCTTTTTGTGTAAGAATAAGATCTAATTCATTATTGATACACATAGTTTCTAAAGTATCTGTAGTATTAATCACAAGTTCTACTTTAACATTAGGATATTTACTCACATATTTTGGTAGGAATCGATTTAATAAAGCTTCCGAATAACAATTTGCTAAACCAAAACGAAGTACTTTTTCTTGAGTATCTTCAGATTTACCTATATCAGAGATATCACTTAACAAACTATCTCTCATTTTGAGTAACTCAACGCCTTTAGTTGCTACATGCATTCCTACTTTTGTTAGTTCACACCCCGAACTATTTCTAACAAGTAATGAATAACCTAACGCATCTTCATAACGTTTAACTTGTTTTGATAAAGCAGGCTCACTAATACACATTGCTTGAGCAACTTTAGAAAGACTCTTATATTTTTGAACTGCTAATACGAGTTCTATAACTTGAAAATTAATTTCCATATGCTTACCAATGCCATTATAACAAATAAATTATTGATAAAGGTGACACTATGACGACTTCTAAAAAATTATATATTCTTCTTGGACCAGTAATTTTTGCATTATTTTCTTTTATTCTTAAACCATGTCTTGGCCAACAAGAAAGCTATGCAATTAGTTTACTCATCTGGATGATCTTTTGGTGGATTACTAGTCCTGTCCATATGACAATTACTGCATTATTACCAATTATCATTAATGCCATTTTTAATATTGTCCCAATGCAATCTATCATTTCACAATATTCATCTTCATCTATCATTTTAATATTTGGTGCCGGTTTATTATCGCTAGGTTGTAGTCGAACAGGATTAGATAAACGTATTGCCCTAAAAGCTTTATATCTTATTGGACCATCTATGACTTCACAAATTACGGTATGGTTTATTGCCTCTGTCATCTTATCTTCATTTATGCCTAATGTTGCGGTATGTGCTTTATATTGTCCTATTGCCATCAAAATGTTACAAGAAGCTGGATACACTGATATTAAGCATTGCAAACAAGCAAGTCTTATTCTTATCGCAATTGGTTGGGGTGCTGGTATTGGTGGCGTAGGTTCACCAATAGGTGGTGCTATGAATATTACTGCTATATCTTATTTACAATGTTATCTAGATAAAGAATTTATGTATATTGATTGGATCATCCGCCTAGTACCTTATCTAATTATCGTTACTTGTATCATTCTATCT
>CAVAZS010000036.1:0-18119 GCA_963593385.1 Lachnospiraceae bacterium
AAATTATATCATTCATTGAAATTATATCAACGTCTTATTGTTTGGATATCCGTTATTTTAATTTCATTTTATTTATATAAAAACCCCAAAAGTATACACTTTTGAGGTTTCTAATCATATTTATTTAGCGATTAACGTTCGTAAGCAGCTGCTTGTTCACCAGCAATCTTACCATTTACAACTGTATCAACAATTGCGTTACCACCTAAACGGTTGCCACCATGGATACCACCTGTAACTTCACCAGCAGCATATAAGCCTTCGATTACATTACCTTCAGTGTTAATAACTTGTGTATCAGTATTAACTTCTACACCACCCATTGTATGGTGAGCACTTGGTTTACGAGGAACAGCAATATATGGTCCATTTTCTAGTTTGTTTGTGAATGTCTTTCTACCAAATTCATCAGTAGTAGCACCTTCATCAACACACTTGTTGTATTCTTCGATAGCTGCTTTTAAGTTGTCAGCATCTACACCGATTTGTTCAGCAAGTTCTTCGATTGTATCACCAATGAACATATTGCCTTGAGCAATTTCATCAGTATAAGAAACACCATTGTTTGTAACTAGTTCATCTAATGTAGCATCGCCATTACCATCCCAGCTTTCAATTGCATAGAAGATACCATCTGTTTGTTCTAGAACTGCTTTAGAGATATCATCACGTCTACCATCTTCAGCTGTGAATCTGTTACCTTCTTGGTTAACGAAGATAATTTCAGCAACACCTTTGTCCTTAGCACTGTTGTCATCTGTTGTTCCTTTTGTAGGAGAACACATATGTAGTAATTGGATTTGATCCATATCAACTAAGTTAGCGCCAATTGCTTCAGCCATAACGATACCATCACCTGTATCACTAGCTACACCTGTGCAACCAACATTAGAACCAAGATCTGGCCACTTTTCGCCTTGAGCATATTTAACTCTCATTTCAACATTGCCAGCAAATCCACCAGTAGCTAATACGATACCTTTCTTAGCTGTGAAAGTGTAGTCATTGTTATGAGCGTCTGTACCATGAATTGCACTAGCTGCACCATTATCATCTGTAATGATTTCATCAGCTGTAACACCATAATATACGTTCCAATGAGAAGCATAATTATTGTTTAGATAATTTACATAAGTGTTGATAAATTCAGCACCAAGACCTGTTTCTGTATCATGAGTACGTGGATATAATGAACCAGGACCTTGAGAAATAGTATCTTTGAATGTAGCACCCATGCTTTCTAACCATTCTAATCCTGCATAAGCATTATCTGCTAAACTTTCAACTAGTTCTAGATTAGCAACCTTGTCGCCACCATTCCAAGTTTGTAAAGCAAACCAGTTAGCTGAGTCGAAAATACCTGTTTCGCCACTTGCTAAGTAAGCGTCATAATCTTCTTTAACTCTTTCTTGTAAAGCTTTGTGTTCATCACTTACTGGTTCTTCAGCTAGAGCAGCTTCGATAAGAGCTTTATTACCATCTGTCATTTCTGTCTTAGATTGTAAAGCTTCATCTGGTGTATTGTAGATACCACCATTTACGTTAGTATCACCACCAAGAACATCTGTTTTTTCAATAACGATAACTGATTCAGCACCAGCTTGTACTGCAGAAGCAGCAGCAGCTAAACCAGCTCCACCACCACCAACGATAACTACGTCAGCTTCATATGTATAAGTTTGATTTTCATCATAACTTACTTCTGTAGAGTAATCATCTACATTTACACCAGCTGTTGTTAATGCATCTTTAACTGCATTTTTAACAGCAGCACTTGTTAATGTTGCTCCAGATACTGAGTCAACTTTAATGCTTTGATTTTGTACAATTGCATCAGCAATCTTTTCTTCTGCTACTGTACCAATGTTTTGTGTTTCACTAGATTCTTTAACAGCAACTTCTTTAATCATGCCATCTTCTAATGTAACATCAACAACAACAGTTCCATTTCTTCCTGTAGAAGAACCTTCGAATGTTCCAGATACACCACTTGCAGCAGAGGCTGTAGAAGATGATGCACTGCTACCTGATGAGCATCCTACTAATAGCATAGCTGCTACTAGTAACGCACTTAATTTTTTCATATTTCCTCCTGAATTTTTTCACTGAACATGTTCACTGAACATATTATGTGTGATTCAATTCACAAAGTCAATACAAAAGAAAGAAAAAAAGAGATTATTTTGTAACCTCTTTCACATGTTTCTTTAAATCTACTTTTGAAGGATCTGTAACAAAGATTTTGATATATTCTGTCTGTACTTCAAGAGCGTATTCAAACCATTTATCTTTATTGTCTTTATGTTCTATACAATAGTTATAAACTAACCCTCTTGTGAAGTTTAAGATACGAATTCTAATTTCTCTATTGGACAAAGTTGTGACAAATATTCCCTTCTTTTGACCTTCTGCAATTGTATCTTCCATCATGCGATGAATATAACGATCATTTGTAAAAAAGTAATCTTCATATTGCTTTAATTGTGCAATATAGAGTTGCGTATCAAAACAAAGACTATTTTCCGTCATAGAGTAAAGATGCACTACAACCATTCGTTCTACCCTTTTTAAAGGATCTTCAATTTGTTCCAGGTTCAAGCTTTCCCAAATATCATCTTTTGTTTTGTAGCTATAGATTAAGGCTGCTTCCTTACTTTCAAAATATTGATAGAAATTTCCAACCGAGATATTTGCAGCATTTACAATATCTTTAATTTTTATTTCATCTAAAGTTTTTGTTTTAGCCATCTCAAAAACAATATTTTGAATTTTTTCCCGCATTCTTTCAGCTTGTAGTTTTCTTGGTATTTTTTCTTGTTCTTTTTGCATGTCTTTTATTTTACAGCATAAATACCATAAAAATACAGCTTATCTTTTCTTGAAACAAATTGCAGTACGAGCTGGCAAGCAAACTCTAAAGCCATATTTACCATCATTTTGTTTATCCGAGCGATAAATAACATCATCATTTATACGATTAAATCCACCAAACTCTTCACTATCTGTTGAAAGAACTGGTTTATAGCTTCCTATCGATAATGTTCTTACAAGATATGTTTCTTCATTATTCGTTGGATGGAAATTAAATACAAATAGAACATCTCCACGACTATAAACAATGATATGTTTTTCATCATCTATAGATAAACTGATTGGTGAGAATGCAAATAGCTCATTTTCTTTAGCGAAAGCTATCATTGCTTTATCAAATTTTTCCAAATATTGATATTTCAAAAGAGAATCATCTGCTAAATGCCATTGTCTTCTCGCATAGTGATAGCTCCAATTATTTCCTTCACGAGGGAAATCAATCCATTCAGGATGTCCAAATTCATTACCCATAAAGTTTAGATAGCCTTCACCCGCTAAAGATAAAGTGATTAATCGAATCATTTTATGTAATGCAATGCCACGATCTACAACTAGGCTTGGTGTAAGCTTAGACATATGCGTATACATTTCAGAATCACATAACCAGAACATAATTGTTTTATCCCCAACAAGAGCTTGGTCATGACTTTCTGCATATCCAATGCACTTTTCTTGTGGTCTTCTTCCATACAATTCATAGAAGATATAATGCATATTCCAATCTTCATCACGTGTCGTCTTTAATAATCTAATCCACATATCTGGAACACCCATCGTTAATCGATAGTCGAACCCAACACCACCATATTCAATAGGCAAACACATTCCAGGCATACCTGACATATCTTCAGCAATTGTTATGGCATAAGGATTATTTTGATGAACTAATTCGTTAGCAAGTTGTAAGTAAGTAATAGCTTCTACATCAGTATTCATAGAGAAATACTTGCTATAATCTGTAAAAGCCACCCCCAAACCATGGTCATGATATAGCATACTTGTTACACCATCAAATCTAAAACCATCAAAATGGAATTCATCTTGCCAATATTTTAAATTCGATAATAAGAAATGGATGACTTCCTTTTTGCCATAGTCAAATAGCTTTGTGCCCCACGCAGGATGATCACCTTTACCACCAGCATGGAAGAATTGATATTCTGTTCCATCAAATTCATTAATACCTTCAGCTGTATTTCTTACAGCATGAGAGTGAATAATATCTAGTAAAACACCTATGCCCATACTATGAGCTGTATCAATTAAATTTTTTAGTTCATTAGGTTTACCAAAGCGTGAAGATACAGCAAAGAAATTAGATACTTGATATCCAAAAGAACCGTAGTATGGATGTTCCATAATAGCCATAATTTGGATTGTGTCATAACCTAATTCTTTGATTCTAGGTAGAATATTTTCTGTAAATTCATTAAATGTTCCAACCTTTTCTTCTTCTGTAGCCATACCGATATGACATTCATAGATAAATGGATTAGTGTGCATTTTGAAGTCTTCATCATGCCATTCATATTTTTCTTCATCTACAATTTCACCACACCAAACAATTGTTTTAGGATCTTGTACTACACGATGAATATATAGTGGAATTCTTTCAAATTCATCTTCCCCATTTACAACAAGTGCTTTCACTTTACATCCATCATATAAGTAATCTTCACCTTCCATATAAAGTTCAAAGATTCCATCATCTAATTTCGTCATTGGTAATGATTTTTTATCCCAACCATTCATATCACCAATGAGATAAATTGCATCAGCAGCTGGAGCCCATTCTCTATAAACCCATCCACCTTCTACACGATGAAATCCAAAATAATCTGCGCCATTAGCAAATTCAACAATACTCTTTCCATCATGTAACAATTTCGCTTTTTCTTTCTTATACAGATCCATTCTTAAATTGATATCGCTTTCATATGGTTTTAATCCTGGATCAATTTCGATTATTTTATACCCCATGTATATCCTCCATAAATTATCTCTTTGTAACAGTTAATTTCATTATACCTATTTTTGAGCATTTAGGCACTGATTTTGTTAGACGTATTGTATACTTTGTTTAACATAAGTCTGTTGACTTCTGTTGTATAATAGTTTCGCAATCAAGAAAGAAGGTTTATTATGACAAAAGTAAATGTTATATCTGGATTTTTAGGTGCCGGTAAAACAACTTTAATTCAAAAATTAATTCAAGATGTTTTTGCTGGTCAAAAAGTTGTATTAGTAGAAAATGAATTTGGTGAAATTGGTATTGATGGAGGTTTCTTAAAAGAAGCAGGTATTCAAATCAATGAAATCAATAGTGGTTGTATTTGTTGTACATTAAAAGGTGATTTTGAAGCAGCTTTACAAAAAGTTGTAGATGAATATCATCCTGACCACATTATTATCGAGCCATCCGGTGTAGGTAAACTATCTGACATTTTAAAAGCTGTTCAAACTGTAGAAAATATGGAAATTGATAGTTATAGCACTGTAGTTGATGCGGCTAGATGCAAAGTTTATCATAAGAATTTCAAAGAATTCTTTGATGATCAAATCGCTACAGCAACATGTGTTATCTTATCTAGAACACAAAATGTTGATGAAACAAAATTAAATGATGATGTCGCTATCATTCGTGAATTAAACCCTAATGCAAGAATCATCACTACTCCTTGGTCAGAATTATCTGGTCAAGCAATCTTCGATGCTATGACGGGTTCAACAAATGGTTTTCCTGAAGACTTAGAAGAAGATGAAGATGTTTGTCCTTGTTGTGGTCATCACCATGATGAAGATGAAGAATGTGAACATGATTATCATGAACACCATCACCACCACGACCATGATGACGAAGATGAAGATGAAGATGCTTGTCCATGCTGTGGTCATCACCATGATGAGGATGAAGAATGTGAACACGATCATCACGAACATCATCACGATCATGAAGAAGAAAGTAATGGAAATCACATCCATGTTGGTGGGCACGATCACGAACATCATCACCACCATCATGATGGAGAACACGATGCTGATGAAGTATTTGACTCTATCGGTATTGAAACAATCAACAAATATACAAAAGACGAATTAATTACTGCTTTAAATCAATTAGGTGAAAATATCATTCGTGCTAAAGGTATTGTTCCTAATAAAGAAGGCGGTTGGATTTTCTTTGATTTTGTTCCAGGAGACATTGATATTCGTGAAGGCTCTGCTGCATATACTGGTTTAATTACTGTCATTGGTGTCAAAGTAGATGTGGAAGAAATCAAAAATATCTTTGGAGTTAAATAATGCCAACACCAGTCTATTTATTTACAGGTTTCTTAGATAGTGGAAAAACTTCTCTTATCAAAGATACACTTCAAGATGAGCAATTCATGCAAGGCGTAGAAAGAACATTAATTCTATGCCTTGAAGAAGGAGAAGAAGAATATTCAAAAGATTTTCTCGAAGAACATTCAACATTTATTGAATATATCGATGATGTTGAAACATTAACTGAAGAAAAAATGAGAGAGTTAGACACTATCTATCACCCTAGCCAAGTATTTATTGAATATAACGGTAGTATAAAAGTAAGTGACAATTTAATTGCGCATATGCCAGATTTTTGGCCATTAGTTGAAGTATTAACTACAATTGATGCTTCTACATTTGCTTCATATATAGGCAATATGCGTGGCATGTTATTTGAACAATTAAAATATAGTGATGTTGTAATTTGTAATCGTTGTACAGAAGATACATCTGCTTCACTACTACGTGGCAATATCAAAGCTATCAACAAAAGAGCACAAATCTATTACGAAGGAAACTTTGGTGAACCTGTGCAATTAAAAGCAGGTACCCTTCCATTTGATAAGAACGCTGATGTCATTGATATCAGTGATGATGATTACGGCTTATGGTATATGGATGCTGCAGATCACCCAGATGATTATGAAGGTAAAACAGTAATTCTTCGTGGTGCATATTCAGAAAGTTTACCAAATCACCCTAATTCCATCATTTTAGGAAGAAGAGCGATGGTATGTTGTACTGCAGATACTTCCCTTTGTGGAATAACTGTCACTGGTGTAAAAACAAAAGAATTAAGTTTAAATATGTGGTATGAAATAGAAGGCAAATTAAAAACTGTACCAATACACGATGGTGGTAAAACTCTTGTACTTTATGCCACAAGAATGTGCGAATATAAAGCTCCAGCAGACGAATATGTATATTTCAGCTAAGTAGGATGATTCATCCTACTTTTTTGTTTCATTTTTACATTTTATGTAACCATTTTCACTTAATTACATTTTTTCATAAATTGAGGTTGCTTATTTTTCACAAGTGGGTGTACAATACTGATTCATATAGGGGGAGCTTATTTTATGGAAGCATTTACAAATTTTTTGGCCACTAATCAGTTCGCCGCACTATTTTGTGTTGTGGCAATCATGGTTATTGGCGAGGTTATCTCAAAAAAGTCGAATGGTAAGTTATCGGCCGGATTAATCTACTTAATCCTATTCGTCATTGGATTCTGGACAATTTTACCTACAGAACTAGCTGATTATGCTGGTCTAGGTGGAAAAGTTTACACATTATCCGTTGGTCTATTAATTGCGCATCTTGGTACATTAATTTCTCGTAAACAAATGATTCAACAATGGAAAACTGTTGTTATCTGCTTAATCGGTTTAGTATTCCTTTGTGGATTTGTAGTTGTTATCGGTGGTGCGTTATTTGGAAAAGCAAACGCTGTAGCTAGTGCTCCAGTTCTTGCTGGTGGAGCTATCGCTGCTGCTGTAATGCGTGATGCTGCTGCAGCTGTTGGTAATACTCAAGCCGGTCTAGTTGCCTTAGTATGTATGACACTTCAAAGTTTAATTGGTATGCCAGTTGAATCTGTTGCATTAAGAAAACAAGTAAGAGAATTACATGAACAATATGTTAAAGGTGATTTAGCTGCTGAAAAGAAAGATGAAGAAGCTGCCGAAAAGAAAAAGAGTTCAGATTCTACATATATGATTTTAGCTAAACTATTAATTGTTTGTATTATTTCTTCTTTGATTCAAACAGCTACAGGTGGAGCAGTAAGTATGTATGTTATGTGCTTAATTCTAGGATTTGCTGGATGCGAACTTGGTCTAATTCCAGAAGATGCTTTAACAAAAGCTAATTCATTTGGTTTCTTATTATTCATATTATTCGGTACATTATTCTGTGGTTTCGCTTCAGTTACACCAGAAACAATCCTACCTGTTATTGCTATTGTAGCTGGTATGTTTGTTGTTGGTACTGCTGGACTTGCACTTGCTGCATTTATCGCATCAAAAATCTTCAAGAAAGACGAAACATTTGCTTCAGCATTCGGTATTGTTGTTAATGCATATTTAGGATTCCCATTAAATGTATTAATTGCTAACGAAGCAATTGATTCACAAATCACTGACCCAGAAGAAAAGAAAGTTATTTCTGGAATTATCACACCAAAAGTATTAATTGCAGGATTTGTATGTGTTACAATCGTATCTGTATTAATCGCAGGTGTAATGAAATCTTGGTTATAATATTTTAGCTTTGTATAAAACGGACATTATAACTATATGTCCGTTTTTATATCTAATGAATTGATTGGAGGTAATAATTAAAATGGAAAATATCAGATCATTAGCCGACAAATATGCATCATATATATGCGATATGCGTCATGAATTACATGCTCACCCAGAAGCTAGCATGCAAGAATTTAGAACAACAGATGTAATTGCTGCGGAACTTGACAAAATGGGTATCCCATACAGAAGATTTGAACCTACAGGACTAGTTGCTACAATTACTGGTGGTCATCCTGGAAAAACAATTGGATTACGTGGAGACATTGATGCATTATCTATTACAGAAAAGACAGATGTTCCTTTTAAATCACAAAATCCTGGATTCATGCATGCTTGTGGACATGATTCACACGCTTCTATGTTACTAGGTGCTGCTAAAGTATTAAATGATGTTAAAGATGAACTATATGGAAATGTAAAATTAATTTTCCAACCAGCTGAAGAAATTGCACAAGGTGCTAAAGCTGTCATCAAACAAGGTGCACTAGATGGTGTTGATGCTATGTTTGGTATCCATATTGGTGCACAAAAAGATGTTGGTGCTGTATATATGAGACCAGGTGCATCTGCTGCAGCTGCTGACACATTTACAATCAAAGTTATTGGTAGAGCAGGTCATGGTGCTACTCCAGAAGCTTGTGCTGACGCTACAGTATGTGCATCTGCAATCGTTATGAACCTACAATCTGTTGTAAGTAGAGAAACTTCCCCTCTTACACCACTTGTTGTTACAGTTGGTACATTAAATTCTGGTACACGTTTCAACATTATTTCTGGTGAAGCAACTCTAACAGGAACATGTAGATCATTTGATGTTAAATTACATCATAGCCTTCCTGAAATCATGGAAAGAGTTGTTAAATCAACTTGTGAAACATATCGTTGTACATATGAATTTGAATATAACATGATGACAGAAGTACTTGTAAATGATCCAACAATTGAGCAAGTTGCTTGGGGTGCTGCTAAGAAGGTTGTAGATAACCCAGATACACAAGTCATTGAATCTGGTCTAATGATGGGAGCTGAAGACTTCTCAGAATATACAGTTGTTTGCCCATCTAGCTTTGCACAAGTTGGTGCTGGTGGTGATTATCCTCATCACAGTGACTACTTCTATCTAGATGAAAGCTCATTCCCAGTAGGTGCTGCATTATATGCACAAGTTGCTGTAGATTTCTTAGAAGCAAATAAATAATATTCTTAAAAGGAATGCCTTAGCGCATTCCTTTTTCTTTAATCTTTACCTTCTATTTTTGTATAATCATCCATCAAAAAAAGATGATAATTTTTTATCATCCTTATTGAATAAAATCATTTATTCCATTTTTCATTAAATCAAGAATCATTGCTTTTGTATCAGATACTGTTAGTTTTGAATATTTCTGGAATACAAATTCTTTGATATCAAACGCAACACATTCCGCAAAATATCTTGCAAGTAAATTATTAGAGTATTTATTTAGATAGTTTGGTTTACGATGCTCATCTAATACTGTTTTAAAGATGATCATTAAGTTATATCGCACCATATCTTCAAAACTATTTTGTCCTGTCACATTATATGCAATACGATAAAAATTTCTATTTTTTTCAATTATTTCTAAAATATATTCAATATTATTTTCTATTAGTTTTGCACTACTTGCTGTAGGAACAAACTCTGAACCATTGCCTCCTTCACCTTGCAATGATTTAGATATCTTTTCTGCGTGAAAACTTTCTACGAAATCATGATATACAATTGCATTTAAACAATCATATTTATCATCAAAATAATTATAAAATGTAGCACGAATGACACCTGTCGCATCACAAATCTGCTTAATTGTTATTTTTTCAAATACATTTTTAAGCATTAATTCTCTTAAATTTTCATATAGGCATGCGCGCATGTAGCCTTTATGATCTTCCATACTTTATCCTCACCTAAAATCCTATCACCTTTGTGAATAAAAATATACTAAATCCGATAATGAGTACTCCACCACTCATACCAACAACTCTTGTATATTTTGATCCTTGCGAATAACCAATATATTGTGCAATATATGTAACAATAAACGAAATAGCAAATATTAGTAGTGCACCATATAATATTTGTACTTCAGAAAAACTAAACCCAACACCTAAGCAAAAAGTATCAATATTCGTTAATAATGCTATTTTAAAGCATTCTTTTAATCCAAAGCTATCATCTACATGTTCTTCTAAATCAACATGTCTTAATGATTTAAAGAAGATATAAATTCCAATCGCAAAGATAATGATTGACGCAATACTTAGTTCTGCTCTTTGGTTTAAACTATCTTTAAAAATAAATGATGTAACGTATCCTAGTAACAGTAATATTTCAGCTGCTAAAGAATAAACAATACTATAAGTTAAAGCTTTTTTTATTTCCAACTTACGCATTGTAGCACCTTTATCCATCATTAAGACAAAACTATCTAATGATAAGCCAAGAAATATAAATATTGCTTGTAAGACACCCATATATAAATCTCCTCCTATACCAAATACTGTAATTATGATACTGAATATTTCTTTTGTAGACTATAGACAAATCATTTTATTTGTACAAAAAGAAAAGGAATCCAACTGATTCCATCTCTTATTAATAGGGGGAAAGAAATATCAAACTATTCGTTTATTTGTTTGACACTTATATAATATACGAATATAAATTTGAGAGGTGGTCACTTTGTGAAAAAATGATGAAAGTCATTTCACTCTAATTTCTTCTTGTATTAATTAATAGTTTTCTTCTTTCACAAAAGCATAAAAAGCATCTTCTGCTTGCTTATCATCCTTTTTTACATGTCCTATTGGCATAGAATAGAAAATAAATTCTTCTTCACCATCTAGTTGAAATTGTTTGTCACATAAATTTCCATCTAATGCGGCTACTGCACATCCTCCTAGTCCAATTGATTCACAAGCTAAATATACATTTTCTGTAACATGTCCTGCATCAATTAAAGCTACTCTATGAGCGAATATTCCATATCGCCATTCTGCTCTATAGGCTACCATAGAATAATATAAGCAAACTGCACATTTATCAGCCCAAATTTGTTCACTTAGTGAAATACCTATAAAGTTACCTACATCAGATTCTTCAATACATTCTAGAGAATGCGTCATTGGTAAATAATGATAAAACCCTTGTGATAATCCTTCTACATTTCTAATCGCAAGATATGTTTCGAACGCATGTCTTGCACCACCGCTTGGTACAGTACGAAGTGTTGCATATTTTTTGCCACGAATATCTTTTACACCTTGTGAACACCATAATACATAAGATAATTCTTCTAATGTCATCGCTTCTTGCGTATATACTCTATGTGAACATCTACCATTAATAATTTTCAAGAAATCTTTTTCAATTGAAAGATGACTAAAATCTTTAGGTAATGGAATACTCGTTTCTCTAATTTGTTCTTTATAAAGTGGTGGTTGAGGTTTCTTTAAATCTTGATCACTCGTATATCCTTCTACATCCATTTCTGTCTTCATAAAGTTTCTACCATTTTGAATTCTTTGTTGTATTTCTTTTTCTTCCATATTCTTGTCTCACTTTCTTTTATTTTAGTATTGTTCTTTCACAACTATTCCTAATAATTTAGCACAAGCTAAAGCTTGTTCCTCATTTAAGATAATTCCTCGTATATGATTTATATCAAATATTACTTCAGATATATTACTTGTTGAAAAATCTAATTCATTTAATTTTGTATCATTAAATTCTGCTCTACTAAAATCACATCGACTAATTTCAACATGATTTAATTTACACATTGAAAATCCACCATCAATAAATATATCTTCTACAAATTCACTATCTTTAATTTTTGATGAACTGAAATTAGCATATTGAGCAAGTGAATTTTTAATTAAAACACTATCTATTGTTCCTTGTGTTAAATCTGTTCCTGTTAATCTACATTTATTGAATATTACACGATGAAAGACACATTCTCTCATATCAATATTTGAAAAATCGCAGTTTTCAAATATTACATCTGTAAACATCGCTCTACGAATATGATTTGAAAAAGTAACCTTTTCAAACTTGCATTCATAAAATTCTCTATAGTCTAAAGGCTTATCATATACTTCATTTTTAAAGAAATAGTTATTTTGCCTATAATCACTACTCAAATCATAAATAGAACTTTCTTTTAGTTCTTCATAAAAATTTGGTTCACTTCTTTTTTTCATATCCATATTCTACTATATAAGTGATATGATTACTCTAGAAACGGAGCTTATATGTATTCAAAATTAAATCTTTATACCCATGACGGTTTATTTCATGCCGATGAAGTTTTCGCTACTGCTTTATTATCGTTAATGAGCGAAGAAATTAATGTAGTTAGAGGTCCAGATACAAGTATCCCTAGCGATAAAGAAAATTGGATTATTTATGATATTGGAGAAGGAGAATTAGATCATCATTCCCCTGCTAATAAAGAAGCTAATGGATGTCATCCAGGAACATTAATTCCATATGCTGCTTGTGGATTAGTATGGAAGAAATATTATAAAGAAATATTAGAAGCACAAGATTGTCCTGAAGAATATTATGAACGTGTATTTAATTCATTTGATTCATCACTTATTCAAGGAATTGATGCATTTGACAATGGTTATACACCAGTAAGTTTAGTATTAGAAAAAATGCCTAATATTCCTCAAGATCAAAGAAAACAATTGCAATATAGTGCAGAAACTGGATTTACTGTTAGTAAAATCATTAAAGATTTTAATCCAGGTTGGAACTCTGATTATAGCTATTATGAAGCTTTCTTAGATGCAGTATCTTTCGCTAAAGATATCATCTTAAATCGTTTAGATTCCATTATTTCTTCATTAGACGCTACAGATTACGTATTACAATGCATTACATTCTCTTCTAATCACATTATGACTATGGATAAATTTGCACCATGGGAAGGTGTATTAAAATCACAAAAGAATGATCCTATTGCTCAAGATATTTGGTATGTCATTTATCCAGCCCTTAGAGGAGGATGGAATATACAATGTGCCTTAAATAATCCAGATGATCGTACAAGTTTTAGACATCCTTTACCTACTGAATGGTATGGTTTACGTTATGATGAACTTGCTAAAGTATCTGGTGTAGAAACTGCTCAATTCTGTCATATATCAGGTTTCTTAGCTGGTTGTAAAGAAAGAGATGACACTTTAAAAATGGCATATATTGCTATGAAAAAGAAATAATAATAATTTTAGTTCTTAGAGATGTAACTTGAAAGTTACATCTTTTTTTCGATTTACTTGACAGATATAGTTTTATAAATCAAAATATAACAGTGTTATATAACAATGTTATATTTTTATGGAGGTTAAAAGAAATGTCTAGCAAGTCCGATAGAACTAGAGAAAATATTTTAAATACAGCAAAAATACATTTTCTAAAAGATGGATATAATGGTGCTTCTTTAAGAAATATTGTAAAAGATGCTGGTTTAACAACCGGAGCATTTTATAAATATTATTCAACAAAAAAAGATCTTTTCGATGATCTGATTGACCCATATGTAGAACACATTTATCAAATATATGATGATATATTAGCTAATTTTGAAACATTATCTGCTAATAATCAAACTAGTTCAATGTCACAAGCATCTACAACTTCTATTAATCAAATGATTGATTATATATATGACCATTATGATAATTTCAGACTGCTCTTTAAATGTGGTGACACAGGAAAATACGAGGACGTTATTCACAATATGGTTTCCCGAGAAATTAAATCAACTTTCACTTATATGGAAACAATGCGTAATGAAGGAATTGAAATTCCAGAACTTGATGAAAGCTTTATGCATATGATTTATACAGGTTTCTTCTCATCCATATTTCAAATTATTGAACATGACATGGATAAAGAAACAGCTAAAAGAAATATATCTTTATTAAAAAACTTTCAAACTGGAGGATGGGAACGATTATTTCATCTTAAGTTTCCAGAATGAAAATAATTAAACTCAAATCAAATTAAGTGGCTACAAAATAGCTACTTATATTTTGATATACGGTTAGTCTTTTCTAACTTTCAATATTCATGATTAAAGGAGGGAAATTAAACATGAAAGAAAAGAAACAAACTTGGGTTCACTCACTACTTATTTGGTCCAGCGAACAAAAAAAGCTGTATTTATGGAGTGTAATATTTGCTATAGGAAATGTTATTTTAAAAATCATTCCATACTTCATTATCGCTGATATTGTAAAAATGTATTTAGAAGGTAATCAAAATCTAACAACTTACTTATCTAAAGCAATTATCATTGCAATTTCATTTATTGTTGCTGAGTTGCTTCATTCAGTGTCAACTACTTTATCACATAAAGCAACTTTTGCTGTTCTTGCTAGTATTAGAAAAGAATGCTGTAACAAACTTGCTAAAGTACCTCTAGGATATGTAAAAGATATATCATCAGGAACATTTAAAAATATATTAGTTGAACGTATAGATAGTATTGAAACAACATTAGCGCATATTGTACCAGAATTCACATCAAATCTATTAGCTCCAATTATGATTTTAATTTATTTTTTCATTATTGATTGGCGATTAGCATTATGGTCACTTTTACCAGTTTTTGTTGGATTATTCTCTTATTTTGGTATGATGATTGATTTTAAACCAAACTTTGAGAAAACAGTCAATGCAACAAAAGAATTAAATGATGCTGCGGTAGAATATATTGACGGAATAGAAGTAATTAAAGCTTTTAGCAAAACAGAAAGTTCCTATGAGAAATTTTCAAAAGCCGCAACAGGTTATGCAAATTCTTTTATTAATTGGATGAAGAAATGTTCTATATATCATGCTTTAATGATGACTATTACTCCATATACATTACTTACTGTATTACCTTTTGGAGCGCATTATGTAGAAAATGGAACATTATCTCTTTCAAACTTTGTTCTATGTATTATTTTATCACTAGGTATTGTTGGACCAATAATTACTATCGGTTCTTATACAGATGATTTAGGAAAAATAGACGTAATTGTTAAAGAAGTAAATGATATTTTACAAGAGCCTGAATTAAATCGTCCTGCTCAAAGTAAAGCTACCCCTATCGATAATTCTATAATTCTTGAAAATGTGAAATTTGCGTATCACGAAAATGAAGTTCTTCATGGCATCAATATGGAATTTAAATCAGGAAGTGTTAATGCTATAGTCGGGCCATCTGGTAGCGGTAAATCTACAATTGCAAAATTAATTGCTTCATTCTGGGATGTAAATTCTGGTTCTATTAAAATTGGTGGTGTCGATATTAAAGATTTATCTCTTGAAGACTATAACAAAAAGATTGCTTATGTATCCCAAGATAATTATTTATTTAATGAATCTGTTTATGAAAATATAAGGCAAGGTAATCCTTCAGCTACCGATGAAGAGATTATTGAAATTACCAAGAAAAGTGGTTGTTACGATTTCATCATGCAATTAGAAGAGGGTTTCAATACCGTCGTCGGAGGATCAGGAAGTCATTTATCTGGTGGTGAACGGCAAAGAATTTCAATTGCTAGAGCGATGTTAAAAAATGCACCTATCGTGATTCTTGATGAAGCCACTGCTTATACAGATCCTGAAAATGAAGCAATATTACAAAATTCAATTGCTAAACTCATAAAAGGAAAAACATTAATTGTTATTGCCCATCGCCTTTCAACAATTAAAGATTCAGATCAAATCGTTGTTGTATCGGATGGTTATATTCAAGCTCATGGAACTCATCAAGAACTATTAGATTCTAACAAACTATATTCTGACATGTGGAATGCTCATATTTCAGCTAAAGATACAGCAAAGGAGGATATGTAATATGTTTGAAATTTTAGCAAAATTCTTTAAATTTTCTGGAGAAGCCAATAGCAAAAAATTCAAATTATCCATATTTATCGGTGTGATTGAAGCACTTGCTTCAGCGATGAAAGTTCCTGCAATCATGTATATTTTAGTTGGTTTAATGAATAATGAGCCAATCCATAAATATATTAAAGGTTCTATAGTAATGATGCTTATTGCTATTGTTATATCGATATTATGCAAAAAATATTCTACCGTACTACAAACTGAAGGAGGATATAACGCTAGTGCATTTAATCGAATAAAAATCGCACAACATTTACGTTATCTTCCTATGGGATATTTCAATAATAATAGTATTGGTGAAATATCTTCTGTCACAACAAATACAATGGAAGCACTAGGTGATATTGCAACTAGAGTAGTCATGTTAACAACTCAAGGCATTCTAGAAACCTCAATGATTCTATTCATGATTTTCTTCTGTGATTATCGAATAGGAATACTTGCAACAATAGGAGTAATTATATTCTTTCTCATCAATTCAAAAATGCAAAAAGCTGGCAAGAAAGATTCAGAAAATAAAGTTAAATGTGATACAGAACTCATCAATCAAATTATGGAATATTTACAAGGTATCACAGAAGTGAAATCTTATAATCTCCTTGGAAATCAAGCAAAAAAATTAAATGATGCAAATGAAGCTAGTGCAAAAATAAATACAAAAATGGAATTAACTTTTGTTCCATATCACTTTTTCCAAACTGTAGTAACAAAAGTAACTGGTGCTTTAATCATTATCTTTTGTTCATATTTCTATGTTCATCATTCAATGAGTGCTACATATGCTATTGGGTTAAGTATTGTTGCCTTTATGCTTTATTCAAGTTTAGAAACAGCTGGTAATTATTCATCCCTTTTACATACTGTAAGTGTATGTGTTGATAAAGCAAATGCCATTCTAGAACTAGATACTATGGATATTGACGGCAAAGATATTACGCCAACAAATCATAATATCTCTTTAGATCATATTTCATTTTCCTATAACAAAAGAAAAATTATTGATGATGTCTCTTTAACAATAAAAGAAAAGACTACAACAGCTATTGTTGGTCCATCAGGCGGAGGAAAATCTACACTTTGTAATCTAATCGCAAGGTTCTGGGATGTAGATGAAGGTATAATCACTCTAGAAGATATAAATGTCAAAGATTATAACATGAATAGTCTTATGAATAACTTTGCATTCGTCTTTCAATCAGTCTATTTATTTGCGGATACGATTGAAAATAATATAAAGTTTGGTAATCAAAATGCTACACATGAACAAGTTATAGAAGCCGCAAAAAAAGCATGTTGTCACGATTTTATCAGCAAACTACCTGATGGATATAACACCATTATTGGTGAAGGTGGTGCCACATTATCTGGCGGAGAAAAACAACGTATTTCTATTGCTCGAGCAATTATGAAAGATGCCCCTATCATTATCTTAGATGAAGCTACAGCAAATATTGATCCTGAAAATGAAAAAGAGTTAATGGAAGCTATTGAAGCATTAACAAAAGAAAAAACAATCATCATGATTGCACATCGCCTAAAAACAGTAAGACATGCAGATCAAATAGTAGTTGTAGAAAAAGGTAAAATTACAGAAATTGGAACACATGAACAATTAATGAATCAAGAAGGAACTTATAAACGGTTTATAGACACAAGAAAACAAGCTGTCAGCTGGAAATTGTCAAATTAAAATA
>CAVAZS010000037.1:0-17937 GCA_963593385.1 Lachnospiraceae bacterium
TTTTTATACCTTAATCGTGTTATGCTTTCTCTTGGAAAATGAAAGAGGAAAAGAAATATGCGTTTTAAAGTGGGAGATTATTTCCCTGATTTTAAGTTCAATACTGCTTATCATGATAATTTACATGTTCATGATGTATTAAAAGGAAATACTGTATTTTGGTGTATTCGATATATAGGTTGTCCAGTATGTCGATATGATGTTCATTCTATCAAGGAACATTATGCTGAAATACAAAAGAAGAATGCTCAAGTATTTGTCGTCATGCAATCAGATCAAAAACATATACAAGATGCTTTAAAAGATGAAGAATTACCTTTTGAAATTATTTGTGATCCAGAGATGAAATTCTATAAAGAGTTAGAAATTAATCCTGCTCTAACAAAAGAAGAATTAATTGGTGCAAATCGTAAAGATTTAGAAAAGAAAAGTGAAGCTTGTAAAGCTCTAGGTTATACACATGGTGATTATGAAGGTGATGAATTACAACTACCTGCATTATTTATCGTGAACAAAAAAGGAATTATCACTTATGCTAAATATGGCGAAAGTTTAGTTTCTTTACCTACAGTAGAAGAATTAATCGAACTATTATAAGGAGACTATATGCGTAAGAATTTTGGAAGTAACACTTGGTTTTATCCATTACCTGTATTAATTATTGGTACATATGATGAAGACAATCATCCTAATGCAATGAACGCCGCTTGGGGTGGTATATACGATACAAATGAAGTCATTATTTGTCTTAGCGATGATCATAAGACAACAAGGAATATTCTTTTAAAGAAAGCATTTACTCTTAGTTTTGCGGATAAAGAACATGTAGCAGAAAGTGATTACTTTGGCATTGTGTCTGGTAATAAAGAACCTAATAAACTAGCTAAGGTAAACTTCCATACTACAAAAAGTGAATTTGTAGATGCTCCTATTATTGATGAGTATCCTATGACATTAGAATGTGAATATCTAAAACAAACTGAAGATGGTATCATCATTGGCAAAATCGTAAACATCAGTGCTGACGAAAGAATCATTGGTGAAGATGGTAAAATCGATGTTCATAAACTACAACCAATTAGCTTCGACCCTTGTCATAATGAATATTGTGTACTAGGGGAAAATGTTGGTAAAGCATTCTCTGACGGTAAAAAGATAGGTTAACAAAAAGGCCATTTGCTCTAAAAAAGCTTTTGGCCTTTTATGTTTATTCAAATAATGCAAACAGCATATATGCTGGAACTTTATATCCATTATCATCTTTACTAAAAGCTTTTGGATGAATAATATATGATGTACCAATTCTCTTATTAAACCGTGCTTTAAATTTATCATATGAAATGTTGGTATAATTTTTAGAAGATTTTACTTCTATCGGAACTACTTTTCCACTCTGTACATCTGATAGTAAAAAGTCTATTTCTACATCATATCTTTTCTTATCATAATCATAATGAGTATAAAAATATAATTGCTTATTTTTAAATTTCAAACTTTGCGCAACAACATTTTCATAGAGCATACCTTTATTAAAATTAACCTTGCCGCTTAATATATTTCTATATAATTCATTAGGAACAATGCTGTTTTCATTAAGAATCATACTTGTTAATAAACCCGTATCCCCCATATAGCATTTCACAGCAGATTCATCTTTATTTAAAGATAAGCCAATACTTGGATCATTACATCTATAACACAAATTACAAATCATTGAATCTTCTAACCAAAATAATGGATCATCATAGGCTGAATATTTTGCACCACTATTAATTTGATTTAATGAGATTTTTTTATCATGTTTCGATAAATAACTAGGAATATTTTCAAAAATAGAAGAAGCCTTTGACATATATCTACTTGCAGACTTTTTTATATCGTCCTTATATAGTTCAATTATCCGATTCTTTGCTATATGTGCTTCACCAAAATTTCTTTGATTAGAAATATATGCATCAACACTTTGAGGCATACCACCCACTAAAATATATTCATTAAAAGCATAAGTTGCTCTTTTATGAAACGCATCCATTAAAGGGATTTTTTCGTTATAACATTCTCTTATATAATCCGCTAATTTTTTTTCATCTAACGCCCATAGAAATTCTTCAAAATCCATAGGATACATCTTTATCTTTTCTTCTTCGCTAGGGATTAAAATATCTTTAACATTTTCTTTTAGTGAAATCAAAGAACCTGTTTCAATGTAATCGTATCTACCATCTTCAACTAATAATTTAATCACTTCTCTAGCCCTTGGAAATCTCTGTACTTCATCAAAAATAATTAATGATTGTCTTTTATATAAATTCACATTGTATTCCAAAGAGATAACCTGGAAAAATATATCCAAATTATTAAGTCCATTTTCAAAGATATCTTTTATATTCTTAGAAGCTCGAGAAAAATCTATTACAACATAACTTTTATAAGTTGATCCAATCTTTTTAGCAATTGTGGATTTTCCAACTCTTCGTGCACCCTCTATTAAAAGAGCTGATTTTCCTTTAGATTTTTCTTTCCAATTTAATATATCTTTATATATCTTTCTTTCAAATTCCATAATATTCCTTTATTTATGCATAAATTTTAGCATTCTTTCCGGAATACGCAAAGTAATTTCCTTTAAATATTCCGGAATACGCAAAGTATTTTTTAACAAATATTCCGGAATACGCAAAGTTCCAATCATCAATTATATTTTTATATCAGTACATTCTGTAACACTTGCTTAATTTTATTGATATCAATAGGTTTAGCAATATGATCATCCATACCAGATTCTATACAACGAACTTTATCTTCATTGAAAGAATTCGCTGTCATCGCAACAATTGGTACAGTTCTTGCGTCTTCTCTATCTAGATTTCTAATTTCTTTAGTCGCTTCTAGTCCATTTAGAACTGGCATCATGATATCCATAAAGATTACATCATATTCATTTATCTTAGATTTACTAAATCGATCTATTGCTTTTTGACCATCATCTTCTGTATCCACAATCATTCCTACTTGTTCTAATAAGGCTATAGCTATTTCACGATTTAGTTCATTATCATCCACAAGAAGTACTTTCTTACCTGTTAAATCTAATTCTTTTTCTGTAGTATCTTTATTTTCTTGGTCAACTATGAATGGAATAGTTACTACAAATTTAGTCCCAACATTTTCTTTACTTGTACATTCTATAGTGCCATTTAATAGTTCTAACGCTTCTTTAATAAGTGGTAACCCGAGTCCTGAACCAATAAAAGTAGTAATACTAGATTTACCTTCTTGTGTAAATGGTTCATACATATGTTTTTGGAATTCTTCACTCATGCCAATACCAGTATCTTCGCATGTAAATTCAAATACAGCAGTAGTACCATCATAAGAGATTTCTCTTGCATACATATCTATTGTCCCATTAGGACGATTAAATTTAATGGCATTCCATGCAATATTCATTAAAATACAATTTAAATGTTGTACACTACCAATTAAATTTGGATGATCTATCTTAGCTTTAATCCCCTTAGAGTTAAAAGAGAGATTCAACCCATTAATTTGTGACTTTATTGTTTCTACTTCTTCAGATAGTAATGAATTTAAGTTAAAAGGTTTATTTTCTAATGTTAAATGACCATCTTCAAACTTTGTTGTGTCTAATATGTTATTCACAAGAGATAACAAGTAATTTGTTGTTCGCTTCATCTTGTTTCTATTTTCTTGTAACTGAATGACATCATTTGGATATTGATCAGATATTTCCAATAACCCCATAATTCCGTTAATTGGTGTACGAATATCATGACTCATATGTCTTAAGAATTTACTTTTTGATTTACTTGCTGCTTCTGCTTCAAATAATGCTTTCTTTAATGATTCATCTGTTTTCTTCTTTTCATCAATATCCATAGATAAACCATAGAATGTATCTGCAGATAAATCTTTTCTTCTTTCTATGCGTCCAATAGCTCTAAACCATTTAAATTCACCTTGTTTAATACAAGCTCTAAATTCCACATCAAAATTATATTTTCCTGTTATATCATTTAAAGTTTTCTTATATTCTTCTTTCACTTTATCTTGATCATCTGGATGTATTCTTCTAACGCCTACTTCTAAAACATTTGGAAATTCAGCTTCACTCTTATAACCTAATATCTCTCTAAATGATTGACTCCATCTCACACTAACTAGTTCATTTTGATGATTGTATTTAAATGTCCATGCGGCAGAACCTAAAGCTTTATGTAACGAATCAATTTCTTTTGCTATATCATTCGCCCTTTGTAATGCATCGTTCTTTTGCTTTTCTAGCTTTTCTCTTTCCTTTGCATCAGTCACATCAAAGAAAACACCAAAGAAACAATAAGGACTACCATCTTCTCTTCTAGATACTATTCCTGTTTCTCTAAACCAACGATAGCCTCTATTTCTTGTTTTAATACGATATTCGAGATCATAATCTAACTTTCCTTCAGTATCTTTTAGGAAAGGTTCCATTTTTGTCAGAACTTTTGATAAATCATCTGGATGTATTAAATTCTCCCAAGCTTCTAAAGTATTCGGAAAATCCTCTTCACTTTCATAACCAATCATCTTACGATAATCATCACTCCACTCTACTTTTGTTAGATTATAATCATGGTCATAATACATACGCCACATACCTGATTTAATTAACTTATGTAGCATTTTATAATCATTCTCAGCTATTTTAGCCGCAGTAGATGCTTGTTCCTTTTCTAAGATCAGTTGTTGTTGCTTAGTCTCTTCATCTACACATCTTGATAATCCTAATGCTTGTATATGATCACTAGAATAATGAAGACAAATAACACGTGTATTCATCCAGTGTATTTTTCCTTCATCATCATATTGACGATGCTTTAAATTAATTTCTTTCTCACCATGCTTAAAAGCATCTAATACTGCTTGCGTATTAAATTTATTTTTAAATATTTCCGCTTCTTCTTTATCTGGAATTGTAGAAGCACCTATCTCAATAAAGTCATCAATATTACCTGTTCTAGGTGCCTTCTTATTTTGACAATGCTCATATTCCATAATCTGATAGAAATTATTTGTATAATCAAAATTAACCGTTAATGGATACACTACACCCATTGCTGAAGCATAATCACGAGCTTGTTTATTCAAAGCTTTTTCTTCTTCTAACTTTTTAACAGCATTTTCTAGTTTTTCTGCTTGTTCATTTCGTTCAATAACAGTATCTTTAATATCTCTTAGTACACAAGCACAATATCCTTTTACTCCTGATGGAAATACAGCAATATGAAGATATACTCCCAGTTTTTCGGATATTTCTTCAAATGTACAAGGTATATCTAAATAAGCTGCTTCATAGTATGGTTTTAACCATTTCTTATCTCCATTAGGAAATATAGAATAAAATTTATGTCCTATCAGTTCTTCTTTAGGCTTATTTTCTATTTTCGCTAATGCATCATTACAATATTCAAATGTCCAATCTATCGGATTATTATTCTCATCTAATTCAACATGAATTACACAAAAAGCATTTGGGTTAGAATCATTAATACAAATAGATAAATAATCTTTGTTTGTCATTGTGGTTCTCCCTCCGTGTTACTAGTATATTAGAAAACACGTACAAATACGTGAACAAATCATTATATTTGAATAATATTTCCCTATTGTACTAATTTCATATATAATATTAGCACGGTAGGGAAATATGAATAATATCAAATTAGAAAAAAATACATTAGATTCTAAGTATTTAACGACAACAGAATCAAAAGAAAAAGGAATAACAAAATATGAACTACATAAACTCACTGAAACAAAAATGTACGATCGAGTATGTAGAGGTATATATATTTCAACAAATGAATTGATTGATGATCTTTTCATCCTTCATAAGAGATGCCCAAAAGCTGTATTTTCTCATGATGAAGCATTTTATTATCATCATCTTACAGACCGTGAGCCTCTTATTCATACTTTAACAATTTATACCGGCTACAACAGTCATCGCTTATTAGAAAGTGGTAACTGTAAAATTTACTCTGTAAAAAAAGAATTATTAAATGTAGGAAAAACAATAATCACAGATTATTATGGTAATCAAATTCCAATGTATAACTTAGAACGAACAATTTGTGATTTAGTAAGAAATAGAAATTCAATAGAAATTCAAGAATTTAATTCTGTCCTCAAATCTTATATTGCAAGAGAAGATAAAGACCTAAATTTATTGATGGAATATGCCGAACTATTCCATGTTCAAAATATTATTCGCAAATATATGGAGGTTTTATTATGAGTGAATTAACAGCTGAACAAGTAAAAGGTAGAATCAAAAATGTTGCTAAAGAAAGAAATGCAGATCCTAGAATCTTAATGCGAATCTACATGATGGAAAGGTTTCTAGAAAGAGTATCTTTATCTGACTATAAAAATAATTTCATTATAAAAGGTGGTGTATTAATTACATCCATGGTTGGCATTTCGCTTAGATCTACGATGGATATAGATACTAGCATCAAAAATTGTGATTTAAACATGGATAACGCAAAAGAAATTATCACTGAAATATGTAACATTAATCTACATGATGGTATTACTTTCAACATAAAAGATATCTCAAATATAATGAGTGTAATGCAATATCCTGGCATTCGATTTTCTATTGATGCAGTTTTAGAAGAAATGATTACACCTATCAAAATTGACGTTTCAACTGGTGATATCATCACACCACATGCAATAGAATATTCATATAAGTTATTACTTGAAGAACGTTCAATATCGTTATTATCTTACAATCTTGAAACAATAATAGCTGAAAAATTACAAACCCTTCTTTCTAGAGGTATTTTAAACACTAGAATGCGAGACTATTATGATTTACATATACTTCTTTCTATCTATGATTCAGAAATCATTAATGATGTATTGATTCAAGCATTTAATGCTACATGTAAAGAAAGAAAAACAGAAAACATCAAAAATAACATACCAAAAATAATCGATACTATTAGTAATGACACTCATATGAAAGATTTATGGAAATCTTATCAAAAGAAGTACAACTATGCTGCTATCATATCGTTCGAAGAGGTAATACAAGCACTTAATAACATTGCAAATAGAATAACGAATTAATATTCATATATTTCTGACAACGACACGTCAATTCAACAACATTTGATGTGTCGTTGTCAGTTTTTATACTAAAAAAGAACGACTCTTTTTATCGATATCGTTCTTATCACTCTTATATTTCTGTATGAATTTCACCAGCACGTTTTAATGCATTCTTACTAGCGATAGGTCCGACAATTTCATATACGAGTGTTGCACTTAATATAACTGTTTGAATTTGTTGACCATATTCTAGTGGTAATTGTGCTAAAGCCATTGTTGCCATACCAATTGCTACACCAGCTTGAGGCATTAAAGCCCAACCAATGTTATCTTTAACAACTGGAGGTTGATGTGTAATTGTTCCACCAATCCAAGATCCAAGGAATTTACCACCAAATCTAGCAAAGATATAAATAATACCAATTAATCCAACCTTTGGTAATGTGCCTAAATTTAATTCTGCACCAGAAATAACGAAGAATAACATGAATAAAGGATATGTCCAATCATCAATGCATCCTAATATTCTTTCTGCATCATCTCTTAAGTTAACGTATACCGCACCCATTGCCATACATAGTAGTAGGTTAGACAAGTCGAAATAATCAGCTACACCTACACCTAAGAATACACAAGCAATAGCGATAGACATACGATTTGTATGACTCTTAAAGAATCTATGACTTAATGCAAGTAAGAAACCAATTACTGCACCTACAAGTAATGCAAGAATAATATTCATTAACGGAATGAGTATTGTATTTACAAAACTAAATGCATCGTGATTGATAAATCCTAATGCAATATTTACACAAATAGAATAGGCAATTAATCCTGTCGCATCATCTGCCGCAACTACTGGTAATAACATATCTGTTAATGGACCACTAGCTTTATATTGACGCACAATAAGTAATGTAGCTGCTGGAGCTGTTGAAGCACTTAATGCGCCTAACATAACACAAACAACTGGGTCAAATCCTAATAGTAATGTAATCCCCATTGTACAAGCTACAGCACCAAGAGATTCTAATGCGGTAATAATTAATGCTGGTTTACCAATTGCTTTTAAGCTATCTAATTTAAATTGGTCACCAATAGAGAATGCAATAAAACCTAAAGCAGCTTCTGTAATTACACTAAAGCTTGTTAATGCTTCAGATGGTACAAGTTTAAATACACATGGACCAATTAATACACCTGCTATTAAGTAAGCTGTAACATTTGGAAGTTTTACAAGTCTAGTTAAACGTGTTACTAGTAAACCTCCTAACATTCCTATAGCTAAATAAAATAATGTATTCATAATTAGTTCTTAGACACTTCCCATCTAGTAATAGGTAATGTAAATAAGATACCTGTATTTGGTAATTTCATATCTCCAGATACTTCATGAATAATATCAATAGCTTTTTGAATTTCTTCATCTTTTAAGACAACTAAAATCATTTTATTTTGTTGACGACCTGGATTAACAAATTGACGTAATCCACCAAAAATAGCTGGAGCATCAACACTGTTTTCATTTAAAGATTTAAGCATTCCTTCACAATCTACAACGCTTGCACCATGAAATCCTGCTTTAGCTAATTTAACCATGATTGGATTAACAGAACTCTCATGGTTTGTAATATGAATCAATAACTGCATAATAACCCTCTTTTCTATCCCACGGTGACAAATTATAGGAGATTTTATCACCAATTTATAATTATATATTATGATATATCTATAAATTATTTTTATGGAGGGTATATGATAGATCAAAGAATAGAAACATTCCTATGTGTATGTAAGTATATGAACTATACAAAAGCTTCAGAAGCACTACATATTACTCAACCTGCAGTTAGCCAACATATACGTTTTTTAGAAGATCGCTACGAGACAAAACTCTTTACATATAAAGATAGAAAACTATCTCTAACAAAAGCTGGTAAAGTACTATTTGAAACAATGAGTGTTATTCGTAATGATGAAGAGATGATGATTAAAAGCATGCATGACCAACAAGAAACCGTTCAATTAACTTTTGGGGTAACTCTTACTGTTGGTGAATATGCATTAGCTAAACCTTTATCTGCATTCTTAAAGAATCATCCTGAAATGAATATGCATATTGTATATGGCAATGCTAGACAATTACTTTCTAAATTAGAAAATGGAGAAATACACTTTGCATTAATCGAAGGATATTATCCATCTAAAAAATATGAACAGTTACTTTACTATACAGATAATTTTGTTTGCTTATGTGCTAAAGATCATAAATTTAATCACAAGATACACCGTATAGAAGATTTATTAGATGAAAGATTATTACTTCGTGAACAAGGTTCAGGTACAAGAGATTTATTAGATAGTTATCTAAAAACATATAATCTAACTTATACTGATTTTCATAATTATGTAGAAGTAGAAAATTCTGCATCTATCATTTCCTTATTAAAGCAAGATTGTGGTATTGCGTTCATGTATCGTGTTGCGGCTGAAGAAGAAATAAAAAAAGGTAATTTGAAAGAATTAAACATTCAAAACCTACCTCTTCATCATGACACAACATTTATATGGAATAAAAACAGTGTATTCGCTAAGAAATATCGTTCTATTTGTGAAGAACTAAAATCTATTTAATTTATTTTTAATATTTGTGGTTCCATTTTGGAACCACAAATCATTCTTTACTTGTATTTTAGATTTCCTGACTTAAGTTCTTCTATTTTTCCATTATATATTTCATTAAACACTTGTTCGCATGGTACTCTTATCATTTTCTTTTCTTTCGAATTATCTTGTACTTTAAAAGTTGTTTGATTAATTAAGCAATTATGTATATAAAACTCAAAATAAGGTTTAGCTTCTTGTTTTGTTAGATTTATTTCTTTTTTCATTCTTATAAATGATGAAACCACACTAATACATCTTGCACCACCTATATTAATCACACCATTTCTCGCATTTTTATCATCAGAGCAAAAAACATAAAGTTGACTACCAAATTTTTGATTTAAGGTTTGTAAAAGAATAAAAGATTTTAGTTCTCCTAAATTTTTTCCTTCACCTATTTCATCACAATCTTTTTGTAAACATTTCAAAAACTCATTTACATTTATACTCAAATAATTTATTTGAGAAATATTTATAAAATTCTCCTGAAAATAGTCTATTTTATATGCGTCACAAGCATTTTTTAACATTCTTAAATACATCTTAATAGCAATACTTCCATAGATATTTTTAAGTTCATTTAATATCATCTCATCATCATAAATATAAATAGATTTAGATGATATTTTATCTTTAAGCCATACAGATGTCTCCGTAACATTATGTCTATTTAATTCCATCAGAATTTGTTTATGACAATAAAATATATAATTTGGCATTGATATTATTTTGTCTATCAGCCTATTTTGATTATCATTTTTGATTAAATACATTTTTGATATAAAGTCAGTATCTAGCAAAGCATGTTTTACTTTTGCCATCTACACCTCATTTTTGATTCCAAAATTTCTTTTCGATTTCCTTTAAATATTCCTTATCTGATTTCTCTCTACTATCAACAAGATATTCTTGTTCCGAATTATAAGTTATATTATCTAATAAATTTCCATACCGAACCAATTGATTGCTATTTTGCTGCCATTGCTCAGCTTTTCCTGTTAATTTAATTTTTTTAATAATACTAGCATTATCCTCTTGTAATAATTTTTTTCCTTTTTCTCTTGTAATTATGCCGCATTCCACTAGTCGTAGTAAAACAGCCTTATATGGAAGTGCAAACAAATCCATTAAAGTAAGAATCTCTTCTATTCCAATATTATTTTTTGAAATTCCAAATAACATAGATTGTTCAATTAAATGAATATCTGGCATCAATAATAAACCAGAAAAAGCATTTGCCTCTAAATCCTCTTGCGAAGCTATTTTGTCATCAAAACTTTTAGAATTTAATATTGATAACGATTTAATTGTATTAATATCAATATTTTCAGCATAACAATGAATATGATACAATTCATGTCCAACAGCAAATATTTGTTTACACATTGGAAGCTCATTATTTACTCCTAAGAAAATAACTCCTTCTTTCACAAAAGTAAACGCCCAAAGTTCATTATCATTAAATGGATAACGTAATATTTGTATCTGAAGTTCTTTTTTTCGGGCATAATTTGAAACAATACTAAATATGGAATCTCTAATAATTGTGTTACCACAATTATTAGCCGCAAAAGCTTTAGTTAAATTATTTATTTTTTCAAAATTTTTTTCTTGCTTAAAATATAGGCTTTCCGAAAATATATCTCCCATTAATCCTCCCAAGGCTCTGACATAGCTGTTCCATTTTCTCTAATTCGATTATGAAATAAAATCATATCAGATAGTCTATCTGCTATAAGAAGTGCTTCTTTCGCTTCTTCTGATTCTACTTTACCCATAAAAGCATGAATAATATCGCTATCAATTGGATTTTCAGGAATCTTTGTAAGTTCTTCCATCTTAACCCCAAAAAAATCCGCTATTTGTTTAAGTTCAATTGCATTAATCATTCTTGATCCATTCAGCATTTTACTGATTGTTTGTTTATTCGTATCTAGAGCTTTTGCTAAATCTATCTGTTTTTTATTTTGTTTTTTTAAAATTTCTACAATATTTGTTGCAATCATTACATTTGCATCTAGCATTTTAATACCCTCCATTCATTTATTTTTATTTCACCTACATTATATATTACATTTTATAAGAAGTCTTTATATTAGAGACTATTTATTAGAAGTAAATACATATTGTATACTTTTTAGATACTTTTGTATTGATAATGCATTTTTATTTATTGTTAATTCTTTAATCACCTCCTATTTCTGAATGATTTTTATTTTAAACAGGCCTAATTCATTAAGTTACCATTTCCATAATTCATACACCTCCCTATATTACTTATTCGCAAAAAAAGTATAAATCCTCAAAAAATCTTTTAATTATTCAGTAAATTGCAATATTCAATTGACATATCAAACGATAATTAGATAACATAAGTAAGCACGATTAGTGCGTATTAAGGAGATACAAATGACAAAGAAAGAATTAATTGATGTTGTTGCTGAACAAACAGGATCAACAAAAGTAAGTGCAAAAGAAACAGTTGATGCAGTATTTGCTGCTATTTCTGCAGAATTAGCTAAAGGCGAAACAGTAGATTTATCAGGTTTTGGTAAATTCTCTGTTAAAGAACGTGCTGCTCGTAAAGGCGTTAACCCTGCAACTGGCGAATCTATCGAAATCGCTGCTAGCAAGGCTGTAAGCTTCAAAGTAGCTAAAGCTCTTAAAGAATCAGTTAAATAGTTCTTTTATAAAAAAGTGTACAATCTGTACACTTTTTTATTTTCTTAATTCTCTAATATACTTCTCTAGAATATTTTCTTGATATCCAGCTTTCTTTTCTTGTTTTAGCTTAGATGCTGTTTCTCTTAAAATAGGATTTTCTATTTTTTCTAATGTAATTAATCGATTATCTGCTACTTCTTCGTTTGATATACATTCTTCATATGCGTTTACATCCATGAGCCATGGTGTAATAGATTCTGGATACCTTTTCCACAAACGTTCACAAATTCCTAATCCCTCCGGATCAATGTCACCACTATAAAATATCTTTGTATTCCCTTTAATGAGTAATTCTATGATTTTTTGTGCTGTTATAGATAATTGTCCTGAAGTACATATTAATGCAATATTTGTATTTTTAATTTCTTTTTGCAACGAAACAAACACCATCTCATTTTCAACAACATAGGCAATATGTATGTCAGTACATGCTTTTTTAACATCGTACAAGTTTGCAAAAGATGCCATAAATACTTCACCATATTGATAACATCCTTCAGCGCCCAAATGCTTCTCATTATTTCTTATAAAATGAACATTATATACAGCAACACTACCTGCTATTTCATTTTTTAAAAGAGTAGCTTTTTGAAATAACTCATACCAAGATTTAGCATCCTTTGGATATTCCACTTGGTAAAGGTAAGAAAGTATTGATACAAATAAAGTTGCGCCTTCACCACCAGTACGATCTAGAAAATGTGGATTACCACTAATAGTAGACGCAAATACAGCAATTGGCTTATATTGTTCTTCTTCGTTAATGATTTTTTGAATTCCACATATAACTGATGAAAATACTTCTAATACATCTTTACTTTCTTTTCTTAATCTTTGTATATGACGATAACCATTATTTTTATTTATATATGCATTTTCTAGCCAATCATATACTTCTTTATTAGCATTTTGTTCATTCAAAATATCGACTAATGTTTGATAAAAAGATTCATCTTCTTTTTGTTTTATTTCATCACTTTCTTTAGTTGTTTTAATTTCTTCTCCAAAATATGCATCTAAAACTTCTTTTACACTTGTTTCGCCAAAAGAACTATGTGAAATTGCTTGCTCAAAATCTTTAGCAGAAATAGATATTGTATCTGATGCATAATGCTTACCAATCACTCCATTAATATCTTTTCTTTCTGAATCAGTAACATTCTTTAAAACTATCTTTCCTGTTAATCTTCCATATGAAATCCATTTTCTTTTCACTTCATTCATTAATCTTTTCAAATCTTTTGAATGAAGATACTTAGCCCACTTTTGACTACCTGTCATCTAACTTTTTCTCTTTTCCATTCCAAGTATAATTAATCACTGTTACATATTCTTGATTTAAAGGTCTTAGTAGCTCACAAATTCTTAGCTTCTTAACTGTCGCATAACATCCCCAAAGTGCTTGAGAATTCATAATATAGTCAAAATCTAATTTTTCTACCAACTCAAACATACTTGAAATATTCTTTTCATCTACACCAGCAAAAGCTTCATCTAGTGCAATCATACGTGGATGATCTAAGGCTTTAGCTTTTTGATATTGAGCATTTACTGCCGCAAATAAAGGAACGTACATTGCCATAGCTCTTTCACCACCACTAAAGCGGTTAAATGCCGCATTAGTTAAATCTTTTTTACCTTCATTTACTCTGCGATAGCTCATTTTAAATTCATACCATTGACGATAATCTAATGCATTACGTACTAAATCTAAATAATTTGGTATTTCATTATTCATTTCTTGTCTTTGCTTCTCTCGTTGAATAATACTACGGAAATGTCTAGATACCCTAGTCATCTCTTCAGGTGTTACTAATGCATTATCTTTCGTTAATAACTTTTCTAATTCCTTTACATCCATTTCTTCAATATCTTCAGGATTTTTAGGTTTCCAATCTAGAGAAAAACTTAGGCCCATAGAAGTATCAATATTTTTCATTAGGTTAGACATTTCTTTTACCCAGTTTTTGCTTTCATCAATTTTATCTGATAATTTTCTAGAAATTGTTTGTGACAAAATATCTTCAAATAATTCACGATCTTTTTCTTTGATTAATTCTTCTTGGACATCAATTGATTTTCTTAGTTCTTGAACAAATGTTCCTAAGCTTAATTTCTTTCCACTTTTGATAGATGTTACTACATATCTTGTACGAAGAAGATTTTGTTCATCTGTCGAATCAAAATATTGTTCTATCGAAGTGTTATAGATAGATAAATTGCTATTATTCTTTTGATATACACTATATAGATTTGAAGTCATTTCATCAGAAGATTTAGTCATATAACTACTTTCTTCTCGTGTTGTAGCTTCTAAAGCATTATCTTTTAAACTCTTATCATTTTCTTCTATTACAAAATGTAAAGCTAATTCTTCTTCAAAATATTTACGTGTATATTTTTCTTTTATTTCTATTGATTCTTTTTTGTTTTTCTTATCTTCTACTAATGAATCTGCATTTTCTAAATCATGATGAATAATCGCAAGCTTTTCTCCTAGCTCTTTTTGCCTATTTTGATTCTCTTTTTGTCTTTCTCTAGTTTCTTTTAATTTTTTTGCTTTTTCCTGAATTTCAGGATTATTCATTTTATCTTCAACAACCTGTAAATCTTTATTCAAAGCTTGTATTTTATTTTCTAAAGTGTCTTTTTCTAAGGATAAATTATCAATATCTTCTAATATTTCTTCTTTAGAATTATCTTTCATCTGTATCGTTTCATAGTTTGAATTTAATTCTTTTATCTTGCTATATAAAGTATAAAAGTAACCTTGATAATCATTTAAATCAGATAAAATCGTTTCATATTCTTCTTCAGTTCTAGCATATGGTAATGAACTACATGCTTGTAACATTTCTCTCTCTTTTTGTTTATAGACATTATATGTCTGTATTGTTTCCTTTTCTAATTGTTCTTTTTTACGAGCTAACTCTTGAATATGAAGATTCAATTGATTCATTTTTGTAATGAGTCCATCTAATTTATGTGTATCATATGAAGAATCAAATTCATTCTGCATTTCTTCAATCAAATGATTTTTTTCTTCTATTTTTTCTTGTATATCATCACGTTCGCACTTCAAGTTATTTATTTCTTCTTCTAAAGCAAGTAATAGCTGTTGTTTCTTACGTTTTCTAGCATTAATACCAATATATTCTGATTCTTCTTTAGTCGCATGTCCTTCAATCATACCATGTCTAAAATATCCATCTTCTTTCAAAATTAAGCTTCCATTACTTTTAGAAAAATGAGAAAGAATATTTTTCACAACATTTTGAATAGATAAATCAATCGAAGAATCTGGAATTAAATCTTCAAATAATATTCCTGTATTTTCACTTTCAGAAATGATTACATCATTTAATTGTGGAAATTCATTCTGTATTCTTTGATAATTTTCATTTGTCACAACTAAAGCATCTAGAATACCTGCTTTATATAATTGTTGTTCTAATATAGCTTGTTCTTGTTCATTTAAAGCATTACTAAATTCAATTGTTTGATAGAAAGGATATGCTTGTATACTAGCATCATTTAATAACTTTCTAGCATGTATTGAGGCATCATCGCGCTCTGGTTCAATAATTTTCTGCTTTTGTACTTCTTGATATTCAATTTGTTTCTGACTTATTTTTTCTTTTACTTGCTTTAATTCTGCTTGATAAACAGCAATATTTTCTCTTTCTTTTTGAACTTTTGCTTGGAAATCTTGATTTAAGACATTTCTTAATTTAATTGAATCATTTGTTTCTTTATAATCTTCTATAACTTCTTTTGCTTGTTCAATTGTCGCTTGATTGACATACCAAAATTCATTATGTGTTAAATCATCAATAGAATTCATTAAAACATCTTGTTCATATTCTTTATCTTTATTTAAAGCATCGTATTCTGTTTCTTTTTCTAGATAAATTCTATTATTTTCTTCTTCTTTAGAAATAGCTTCGTTATATCTATTTTCTGCAATTTTTGTTTCAGCTAAGATTTTTTTACCTTGGTTAATACAATTTCTTAAAGTGGTAATTTTACTGTGAATTAAATTAGAATCAATTTCTTCATTATCTTGAACTTTTCGTTTGATTTCTTCATGAAAATCACTTTGAATTTCTTCTTGTAAAGCATCCATATCCTTTAAAGAATCACTAATTTGTTTTTGAAGAAAATCTGCTTGATCATTAAGTTCTTTAATGGATATTTCTAATAAACGAATTTTCTCCCGTTTTTGTTGAATCTCATTTTCCTTTTTATCTTTATTATCTGTATTATCTTTTAAATCAGATTTAATTCTTTGATATTTGATATCAAGATTTTCTATACTATCGTCTGTAAGTTCTTCTAATTCTCTTTCAATTGATAATTTTTCAATATTTAATTGATTTAAGTTATTTGAAAGTTCTTTTTCTTCTAATTTCCAACTTTCTACTTTCTTTAATTCTTCTTCATAATCAGAAGTTGCGAGTTGAAGTTCTACATCACTATCTAAATAATTATGTGCTTTCTTCGCAAGCATATAACGATTATAGTGTTCATATTCTTTCATAATTTGTGATGCATCAGTTAAAGAACGTTTTAATCCTTCTAAGTTTTCTTGGATAGAATCCATCTTTTCCATTGCGTCTACCATAGCTCTTAAATCATCATCACTTAAAACTTGTAATGAATCATTTAAAATACCATATACTTTTGTAGGCTTAAAATCATTCGATAGCTTTGGTGCTCTCACTTTAATTAATAACTTAATAAATTGATCATATTGGTCAATTCTTTCAAATCTAAATAAATTTTCATTTACTAATTGCTTATATTCTTTTTGAGAATCAGTAAATAAATTATTTTCCCCTATTTCTTTTTTTAGTTCTTGTTTATCAAGAGGAATAATTTTATCTCCAGATTTACGATATAAATTTAAGTCAATTCCTATTCTTCGATTATCCTTAATGATAAATCCCCAAAAAGTCATTGGTTTACCACGGCGAGCAGTTTGTCCTATACCAATGCTTCGATATTCATCTGTATTTTGTTTCTTAAACTCAAGATATAAATATCCTGTAGACTCATCTTTATCACCTTCGCCTAAGAAATAGTAATCCATCTTTCTATCTGATGTACCAAAAGGATCTAATCTAGATGGTGTACGATCACCATCTAAAATAAAAGGAATAAAGCTTTGTGTTGTAATGGATTTACCAGAACCATTTTGTCCTCTTAATAATATTTTTCCATCTTCAAATTCAAAGGATTCATTATCATATAACCAAAAGTTAACGAATCCTATGCGATTCATTTGCCATCTATTATCCATTAATCTTCTCCTTCAAATAATTTGAATAACTTCCACTTGTTATAGCACTACAAGGATAAATAATCACTTGTGACTCATCTTCTTTAATCATTAACCACTTTTTCATATATTCTTTTACCAAT
>CAVAZS010000038.1:0-17768 GCA_963593385.1 Lachnospiraceae bacterium
CACTTGATAAAATAATTAGTCTTTATTTTCTTCTTGACGATGTATTTCAGCAATAATGTCGTCAATATGTCTACCATGTTCCATCGCTTTATCAATTTCAAAGCGTAACTCTGGAGTACGACGAATATCTAAACGTTGACTTAATTCTGTACGAATAAAGCCTTTAGCACGATTTAATGCTTTTAAGCCTGCTTGAGCTCTTTCGTCTTTTCCTAAGAATGAACAATATACAGTCGCATAACTATGATCATTAGAAATACGAACATCAGTAATTGTAACAAAACCAACATTAGGATCTTTTAAAGAGAATTGGATAATATCAGTAATGTTCTTACGGATAATACCTTCTAGTCTTTTTACTTTTACACTTGTCATATTATGCCTCTGCAGGAACTTCTTTTTCTTGATATGCTTCGATAATATCGCCAACTTTAATATCATTATAGTTTTCGATAGTAATACCACATTCAAATCCTGAATTTACTTCCTTAGCATCATCCTTGAAACGTTTTAATGATCCTAGTTTTCCAGTATAGATAACTACACCTTCACGAACAAGTCTTACACCACAATGATGAACTAGTTTACCATCAGTAACCATACATCCACCAATTGTACCAATCTTAGAAACTTTATATGTTTCTCTGATTTCAGCTTGTCCAATAACAACTTCTGTATATACAGGAGCTAACATACCCTTCATGGCATTTTCCATTTCTTCTGTAGCTTTATAGATAATGTCATGTAAACGGATAGAAACACCTGATTCTTCTGCTTTACGACGAATATTTGCATCAGGTCTAACGTTAAAACCAATAATCATCGCTTTAGAAGCATCTGCTAACATAATATCTGATTCTGTAATTGCACCAGCTGTAGCGTGAATAACATTTACTTTAACGCCTTTAACATCTAGTTTTTCCATAGAAGATTTAACTGCTTCAGCACTACCTTGTACGTCTGCTTTAATGATTACAGGAATTTCTTGAATTTCACCTGCTTCAATTTCACGAGATAAGTCTTCTAAACTCATTGCGCTAGTTCTATTTCTTTGTTGTTCAATCTTCTTACGCATTCTTCTATCTGCTAATGCTCTAGCTTCTTTTTCATTATCGAATGCTTTGAATAAGTCACCAGCTTCAGGAACATCATTTAAACCAATAATTTCTACAGGAGAGCTTGGTCCAGCAACTTTTAATTCTTTACCATCTTCATCAGTCATACGACGAATCTTACCAAAACATGTACCAACAACAATTGGTTCGCCTTGTTTTAAAGTACCATTTTGAACAAGTAATGTTGCAACTGGTCCTCTACCTTTATCTAGCTTAGCTTCAATAACAGTACCTGTTGCTAAACGTTTAGGATTAGCTTTTAATTCTTGTACGTCAGCTACTGTTAGAATTGTTTCTAGTAAGTCTTGAATACCTTCACCTTTTTTTGCAGAAGTATTTACAAAGATTGTGTCGCCACCCCATTCTTCAGGCATAATACCATGTTCTGCTAATTCACTCTTTACTCTATCTGGATTAGCTGTAGGTTTATCAATCTTATTAACGGCAATAATCATAGGTACTTTTGCGGCTTTAGCATGGTCAATAGCTTCTTCTGTTTGAGGCATTACACCATCATCTGCTGCTACTACAATTACAGCAATATCTGTAACCTTAGCACCTCTAGCACGCATTGCAGTAAAAGCTTCGTGACCTGGTGTATCTAAGAATGTTACTTTACGACCATTCACTTTAATTTGATAAGCACCGATAGCTTGTGTAATACCACCTGCTTCACCTTCTACTACCTTAGTCTTACGAATAGAGTCTAGAAGTGTAGTTTTACCATGGTCAACGTGTCCCATGATTGTTACTACTGGTGGTCTTTCAGATAAGTTTTCTGGAGTATCTAATTCTTCATCCTCTAAGCTATCTTCATCTTTTTCTTCAACCTTAGTAGGTTCAATTTCATATGTGATACAAACAGTCTCAACCATGTCATCATCAAGAGCACTATTGATTGTTACCATCTTACCTTCTAAGAATAATACTTTGATGATGTCACTTGCTTGACGTTTAATCTTTTTTGCAAGTTGACCAACAGTAATACCTTCACTATATGTAATTGCTTTTACTTCAGGCTCTTTGTTGCGTGCATCAAATGAATTCTTATTACCATTATTCTTGTTACGATTATGGTTATTATTCTTTTTGTTATTCGTTGCTTTTTGATTTGTATTCTTTTTAGGCATATATACCCTCCCTTTCTTCAAAATTTATATTGGTTCTAAAGAACCAGAATCTTATCTTGCATCCCTTCTTTCTTATAGATTCTTTGTTACTTTATATACGATTTAATTGTATCGTAGAATTCATCAGGAATTTTAACTTCTAAAGATTTTTCTAATGCTTTATTTTTCATTGCAGCATCTACTGCAGCTACATCTTTTTTAAGATATGCACCTCTGCCATTTGCTCTACCTGTAACATCTACTTCTAGATTTCCTTCAGGTGTACGAACAATTCTTAATAGTTCTTTCTTTGGTAATTGTTCATGTGTTGCAACACATCTACGCATCGGTATCTTTTTAGGCATGATTAGTTGTCCTCTTCGTTGTAGTAATCTTCGTATTCATCGTAGTCAATATCGTATTGGCTTTCTTCTTCCAACATTTCTTGACGTTCGATTTCCTCTAATTCTTCATCAGTATATACAGGTTTAACATTAGAAGTATCTAAATCTTTACGTAATTGACTTGCAAGATCTTTATTACGAACTTTAATTTCCTCATCATCGCTCTTACGTTTTTTACGTTTTGGCTTATCTTGTTTTGGTTTAGAAGTATTCGCAAATTTTTCAAATGCTGATACATAATCATTCTTTTGTGCAATTGCTTCTAAATCAGCTTTTTTACGTTTTGGCTTAGCTTCTACAACAGGTGTTTCTTCTTCCACAACTTCTTCCTTCACTTCTTCATTTACTGTTTCTTCAGTTTTTTCTTCTGTAGCTACATTTTCTTCTACAGTTTCTTCAACTACTTCTGCTTCTTCTTCATGATCATCTTCTTTAAATGCCATTTCTGTATAAATCTTGTCTTTTACAACTTCTTTCATTTCTTCAGGCATTAAATCTTCATCTTCAGCTTCTTCAGTTGCAGGTCTATTCTTAATAAGTTCTGCTACAGCAGCTTTTCTCTTTTCTTCATCAGCTTTAGCTTCAGCTTGTTTTCTTTCTTCTCTCTTCTTAGCTAATTCTTTTTCATATTCAGCATGTAATTCTTCTGCTTTAGCAATAAGAGCATCATAATCTTTACCCATTTCTTCTAATTCTTCACGAGTCTTGATATCGATTTTCTTATCACATAATTTAACTGCTAAGCGAGCATTCTTTCCTTTACGACCAATAGCTAAACTTAATTGATCATCACTTACAATAACAAGTAATCCTTTGCCATCTTCATCAGGAAGAACTGCTTCTACTACTGCAGGAGCTAATGCATTTTTTACAAGTTGCGTAATGTCTTCACTCCAGAGGAAGATATCAATTTTTTCACCATGTAATTCTTCAATGATTTCTTGAACACGAGCACCTCTTTGACCAATACATGCGCCAATAGGATCAATTTCTTCATTGTGACTTACAACAGCCATCTTAGTTCTTTCACCAGCATCACGAGCAATTGCTTTAATTTCAACTACACCTTGATAGATTTCAGGAACTTCTTTTTCGAATAAACGTTTTACTAACATTTCAGCAGAACGGCTAACTACTACTTGTGAAGAACCCTTAGATTCTTTGTTTACATCAGTAATAACAACTCTTAATTTTTGACCTTCAACTAGTCTTTCATTAGGAATTTGTCCTTGTTTCTTCATAATAGCAATTGTTTTACCTAAGTTAACTAAAACAAAGTTATCTTTTACAGATTCAACAATACCTAATACCATTTCATCTTTTTGATCAATATATTCGTCATAGATAGCTACTTTTTCAGCTTCACGTATTTTTTGACGAATAACATTACGTGCTAAAGTAGCTGCAGCTCTACTCATTGTGCTAATTTCTACTTCACGACGTACTGTATCACCAAGTTGTGCATTCTTATCAATTAAACGAGCATCTTCTAAAGACATTTCTAATTCATCATCTTCAATATCTTCTTCATTAACTACTGTATATAATTGATAGATATCAATTGTACCTTTCTTTTCATTAATTTCTGTTTCAACAGAAATATCAGACAATTCAGCATCTTTCTTATATGCTTTAGACATAGCTTCTTTTAAAGCTTCTAAGATTACTGATTCTGGTACATTACGCTCATCTTCGATAGCAGTTAATGCTTTAATTAAATCCTTATACTTTAACTTCATTTTCTTTCTCCTTAAAACTTAACAGCTAAACGAATAAATGCGATATCACTAGCTGTAAACTCCATCTTTTTTGTTGCTTGTTTTACACGATAACTTAATTGAATCACATCATCTGAATAAGAAATAACAGTTCCTGTTACATCATTTAACTTATTCACTGGACTCTTAAACTTAATGTAGACATATGGGTCTTTCATGTCCTTTAGTTCATTTAAATCATGAATCTCTCTTTCAGCTCCTGGACTACATACTTCTAATGTATAAGCATCACTAAGCGATGTGTCCGCATCTAAAACTTCTGATATTTTTTCACTCACTAATGCACATGTGTCCAAATCCATCGTACCATCTGTTTTTGTAATAGCGACTTCTAAAGTACGGTTTTTTCCAGTACCAGACCATTTCATTTCATATAATTTAACATTACATGAATCTAATACAGGAAGTAGCATTTCTTTTAAGCGATCAATCTGTTCCATATCCCTCCATAAATGAAGGAGTGCTTTCGCACTCCTCTTAAAACAATTTCAATATAGCATAAAATAGCTTATTTGCAAGATATTTTCACTATTTTTGTCAAAATTAGAATAAAGAAATTTGATTACTTTCTTGTAATCCTTCTAGACATCCTAAGTCATCTAGTTTCTTAACTAATGTACTAGATAATTGCGTTCTCTTAATTAAATCTTCTTTTGATAAGAATTCACCATGTTTACGAGCTTCTTCTACACTTCTAGCAACGTTACCACCTAAACCATCAATCACAACAAATGGTGGAATAATAACATGATTATCATCTGGATCAGAACAGAATTCTGTTGCTTTACTACGATATAAATCAACGTTACTAATCTTATATCCTCTAGCATATAGTTCTTCACATACTTCTAAAGTATCATACAAGCTCTTTTCTTTATTCGTTACTTCCCTAGCTGTTTCTCTATTTTTTAATCTTTCGTCAATATTAAACATTCTTTCTCTTACTGCTTCTAAGCCACGAGACATCACTGTAATTTCATAAGCATCACAACGTAATGTTAAATATTGTATATAGAAATTCCATGGTTCATGAACCTTATACCATGCTAAACGAACGGCCATCATAACATATGCTACAGCATGTGCTTTAGGGAACATGTACTTAATTTTCTTACATGAATCAATATACCAATCTGGCACATCATGTTCTCTCATCTTTTTCTCTTGATCTTCTTTTAGACCCTTGCCTTTACGAACATCTTCCATGATTCTAAAAGCATCGATTGGCTCTAATTTTTTATTCAGTAAATATGTCATGATATCATCACGACATCCAATAACTTCACTTAATGCATGACCATTTTGAATTAATGTTTCTGCGTTACCTGCCCATACATCTGTACCATGGGATAAACCTGAAATAATAACTAAATCAGAGAATAAATGCGGTCTAGTTTCTTCTAGTACTCTTCGTGTTGTCTTTGTACCAAATTCTGGTAATCCTAGAGCTCCTGTTTCTTTTTTATATACACGAGGATCTGCTTTTAAAGCATTATCTTCATAGAATAAGCTTAATGATTCAGGATCATTCATTGGTATAGTTAATGGATCTGTCTTAGAAATATTTGTTAACATTCTCATTGCGGTAGGATCAACGTGACCTAAGATATCAAATTTTAATACGTTATCATGGATATCATGGAAGTCGTAGTGCGTTGTCATCCATTCTGAGTTAGGATCATTTGCTGGATATTGTACAGGTGTAAAATCTTCCGCATCATAGTTTTCAGGAATAATGATAATACCACCTGGATGTTGTCCTGTAGTACGTTTTACGTTTTGACAACCACTTGCTAAGTAATCTTTCATCGTAGAACGCATATCAGTGATATTCATCTTTTCACAATATCCTTGGACGTATCCATATGCTGTTTTTTCAGCAACAGTACCAATTGTACCTGCTCTGAAGGCATGTTTTTCACCAAATACTTCTTTGATAAATGCATGAGCTTTAGCTTGATATTCATTTGAGAAGTTTAAGTCAATATCAGGTGTTTTATCCGCATTAAATCCTAAGAATGTTTGGAATGGAATATTTTGTCCATTACCTTTCATTGTTGAGCCACAATGAGGACATGTCTTATCTGGTAAGTCAAATCCTGAACTAATAGAAGCATCTTCCATCCATTCTGAATAATGACAATGTGGACATAAATAATGTGGTTTCAAGGCATTAACTTCAGTAATACCTGACATTGTAGCAGTAAAGCTTGAACCAACCGATCCTCTTGAACCTACAACATAACCATCTTCATTACTCTTTTTAACAAGTAAATGAGCAATATAATAGTGCACTCCATAGCCATTACGAATAATGTTATCTAGTTCTTCATTTAAACGATTAGTAACAATATCAGGAATCTTTCCTTCAAATTCATACATACGTTTCGCTGTAGAATTACAGATTTCTCTTAATTTTTCATCAGAGTGTTCAATTGTTGGTGGGAATGTTCCTGCTGGTACTGGTCGTATATTTTCTAATTGATCAAATAACATCTTTGGATTATCAATAACCATTTTATGTACTAAATCACTATCATCTAACCATGAAAATTCATCAATCATTTCATCAGTTAAACGAATATGTTGATCAGGATTCTTTGTACGATGACGTAACATATCATTACGAATATAGAGTGGATGAATTGATCCACCAACACCTTGGCTCATGATATATACATCTCTAAATTTCTTTTGTTCCTTAGTACAATAATGCGCATCACTATCTGCTATCACAGGTTTATTTAGCTTTTTAGCCATCTCAATGATTCTTTTTTGTACCGTCTTTAATCGATCAATATTAGGTACATTACCCATTGCAATAAATGTTGTATAACAACTTAATGGTTGTAACTCAATATAGTCGTACCAAGACATTGCTTTTTCTAAACGTGCATCATCACCATTACATGCTAGTTCAAACACTTCATTGTTTTGACAACTTGAACCAATGAGTAAGTTTTCTCTTACTGCATTAACAGCACTTCTTAATACTCTTGCTTCAGCTGCTACTTCTGAACCCTCTTTACTTGATTTACTAAAGACAGCTAAAGTTTTTGTATTAGACATTGTGACTAATTTATATAAATCTTTTAGACCTTGCTTATTTTTAGCAATTAAGATTGTATGGCTTGAACGTCCCTTTTTGAATGCATCATCATCTTGTATTACTTCTTGGATATCACGTATTGTTCTAGCACCCATCTTTTCTGCATCTTTTATTAAACATAAGAATACATCGCCTAATACTTCAGCATCATAGTCAGCACGGTGAGCAACTTCTTCATCATAAGAAATATGATAGTTTCTTGCGATATTGCCTAAACGATATGCTTTTCTTTCCTTTAAGATAGCACGAGACATATCTAACGTATCGATTGTTGTATTGGTTAGTGGTGCTTTTCCTAAACGCCGTAATTCTTCATTAAAGAAGTTATAGTCAAATGAAGCATTATGCGCTACTAGTACTGCGTCCCCTATCCAACTCACTAACTCATCACAAGCTTCCGCAAAAGATTTTGCGTCTTTTACCATATCATTTGTAATATTTGTTTTATTCGCAATAAATGGTGGAATAGAAACTGGAGGTTTAATAAACATTTGTTTATGTTCTGTAACCATACCATCTTTGATTCTTACAGCACCAAATTCAATAATATGATCATACTTACAAGATAAACCTGTTGTTTCTAAGTCAAACGCAATATATTCTGCTTCATTTATTGGTAAATCACAAATGTTATAAACTATATTTAAGCGATCTTCTGCAAGATTCACTTCACAGCCTAAGCCAACTTTAAATGGTCGATCTGGATTACCTTTTGCAAGTGATGCTCCAGTGTTATAAGCTTTAACGAAAGATTGTACATCTGCATGGTCTGTAATCACAATTCCTTCATGTCCTAAGTTATAAGCATATTTCACGATACTTACTGCTTCACATACACCATCCATTTCACTCATGTTGGTATGCGTATGGAATTCAATACGTTTTTCTGGAGCATTATCAACTATTTTTGGTTTATTTAGTTTTGTGATAGCTTCTACGTTAAAGACAATATCTTTTGAGTATGGATCATAAGAAACAGCACCATAAAAGCGACAATAATCTCCTACTTTTGCTTCAGATAAAGCAGCTTTTTCTTCATCATTTTTCGCAAATCGTTTGATGTTAATCGCATTATCTCCATCATATACTGCTGAAGTTTGTATCACCATACCAGAACGTGTTGTAAAGTCTTCTTGTTTAAAGATTTCACCATCAAATTGAATATTACGCATTTGGTCTGTTACATCATTTAGAGACACTTTTGTATATTCTTCTAATTTTACTTTAGAACGTCTTTTAAACTGTTGTTGTGGTTGAGCTTGTGCAACAGGTTGAGGTGAAGGTTTGTTTACTTTAATTACAGGTACTTCCTCAATCGTAGGATTATCATCAGGAATATGTAATTGTAACTTTACGGTAAATTCTTTTAATCCTATTTTTCTCAATAAAGATTCTAAATGATTCAAATCTTTCTCTGCCTCATTCAAAGATATTTCATTTGGAAATAGTAATTCTAGTACATGATTTTTTGTATCTAATTTTGGTAAACTTTCTTTAAAAATAGAATTCAAAGAAAAATGATCATAGAAATATGAAAAATATTTATTTGTTTCTATCTGACTAATTTCTGCTCGATCTACTTCAACAGTTAAATCAAAAATACTTCCAAATAAATTTTCTGTATATTCAACAAAATATTTATATATATCACAAGATAATAAATCCTGCATATGAATACACATACAAATTTTATTATCTTGTTTATAAAAAGATAATTTTGTGATTTCAGCATCTTTTAAAGGACTATCTTTTAGATATTCATCCTTTTCTATTAATTCATACAAATTCTTACTCATATTTTATTAACGAACCATTTTCTCAAATGCATCTTTAGCAGCGTTTTGTTCAGCTTGTTTTTTACTTGATCCTTTGCCTGTTCCTAATACTAAATCATCTACTAAAACATTCATTACAAAAGTAGGCGCATTACTTGGACCACTTTCATTCACTAGTTGATATCTCACTGTACGACGATTATCAGATTGAACATATTCTTGTAAAATTGTCTTATAATCCTTAATTACATGTACTTCACCAGGATGTTTTAAGTAAGGAATAATTACTTCATTTAAAATGTTGTCTACAGCATTCATTCCTTGATCTAAGTAAAGCGCTCCTAAAAAAGCTTCAAACATATCTGCTACAATTGCGTCTTTATTTCTACCACCTGTTTTTTCTTCACCACTACCAAGTAATAAAAAGTCATTTAAATGCAAATCTCTGCCATACATCGCTAGTGCTTTTTCACAAACAAGTTGAGCTCTTAAACGAGTCATTTGCCCTTCAGATAAAGGTGGAGTTAATGGAAAAATATGATCACTACTCCAAAGTTGTAATACCGCATCACCCATAAATTCTAAGCGTTCATTGTCATGAACTTCTTTATGCTCATTTGCATATGAAGAATGCATAAAAGCTTGTCTAATTAATTTTTCATTTTTAACATTTATTCCACGATTTTTTAACCAATCAATAATATCCATATATCCCTCACCTAATCCATATAAGAAATCTGTTTTTTATTTCTTTTCACAATATCTTCTATCAAATATTTATTTTCTTCTAAATCTTGATTTTGTACAATTCTTAAAGCATCTTTGCGTGCTGTTTCTACAATCTTTGTATCAGTAATAGGATTACCTAATACAAAGTCAGGTACACCACTTTGCCTTGTTCCAAGTATATCACCAGGCCCTCTTAAGCGTAAATCTTCATAAGATATATCAAATCCATTATTCGTTTTCACTAATACATTTAATCTTTCTAATGCTTTTTCATCTTTAGAACTTGTTAATAGATAACAATGCCCTTGATTTGATCCTCTTTGTATACGTCCTCTAAGTTGATGTAATTGACTTAAACCAAAGCGTTCAGCATCATAAATAATCATTCCTGTCGCATTAACAACATTCATTCCTACTTCTACTACTGTAGTCGATACAAGTACTTGTATTTTATTATCATAAAATTGTTGCATAACATTTTGTTTAGATTCAGAATCCAAACGTCCATGTAATACACCAACCTTATAACGATTAGCAAATAGTTTTTCTAACGCTTCACCAACATCTTCAACATTTTTAATTGGTAAAGAGTCACTTTCATGTATAGAAGCACATATCACATAGATTTGATGTCCTTCTTTTAGTAATTTTTCTATTTCAGATAAAACAGATCTAAAACTATTTTCTTCAATTAGTTTTGTGATGACTTCTTTTCTACCAGCAGGTAATGTTTCTATCGTGCTAATATCCATATCCCCATACAGTGTAGAAGCTAATGTTCTAGGAATAGGTGTCGCACTCATGAGTAAGAAATCAACAGATTCCCCTTTTTCTTTTAATGCTTTTCTTTGCTCAACACCAAAGCGTTGTTGTTCATCAACAATTACTAGTCCCAAATCATCAAATACTACATTTTTTTCTAATAAGCTATGAGTGCCTATCAAAATATCAATTTCATGATTCTTTAGTTTATCTAATATTTCTTTTTTTTCTTTTGTGCTTTCTGCACTATATAAAACTTCTATCTTTAAGCCATATTGTTTTAGAAATGCCATTGAAGAAACATGTTGCTTCGCAAGTATTTCTGTTGGAGCTAACACCGCTGTTTGTTTACCACTTAGAAAACATGCATATGCAGACATTGCCGCAACAAAAGTCTTACCGCATCCAACATCACCTTGAATCAAGCGATACATCACTTTAGTACTCTTCATATCTGTAATAATTTCATGTATAACTTTTTCTTGATCAATTGTTGGTACAAACGGCATATTATCCATAACTAGTTCTACTTTGTCTTCATCGATATTTTTACCTTCTTTTTTGATGACATCTGAGTTCTCATTTCTTAATAATTGTACCGTCACAAAGAAACGTAAAAATTCTTCATATTTTAAAGTGCGATAAGCTTGAATAATTTCTTTTTTACTTTCTGGAAAATGAATTTTATTTAACGCATCTTCTTTATCCAAGAGTTGATAATCATGTAGTAAAGAATAAGGAATACTTGTAATAATTTGCCCCTTTAATCCTTTTAAAACTTTCTCAATACTATTACGAATAGTCTTTTGTTTAATATCCCCTTTAAGTGCATAAACGGGTGTTACTGTAGGAATATCAGATAAAGGATGAGCATAATAAGATATCGCAGTTAATTTATTTTTACCTTCATAGACTCCATTAATCGTTACTATAGAATCCATTCTAATTTGTTTATCCGCCCAAGGACGATTAAATAAAGTCACTAGTAATACTTCATCTTCTACCATGATTTCAAATTTACTACCTGTTCTATTTCGTCCAAAACGCCATGATTTAACAGGAGTGATTATTTGTCCTTCAACTGTAACTTTATCTTTGATTTTCCACTCTGAAAAAGGCTTTGTTTCTAGTATTTCATAGCGAAATGGATAATATGAAAGAAGACTATCTGTATCTTCTAGATGCAATAATTCCATCGCTTCCTTTTGTTTAGGTGTTAATTTTAATCGTTTATCACTTAAAAGCATGTCACTATTTTAACATTAAATAGAACAATATGTTATTTATAAAGGATATCTTTTACAAACAACTTTGCATCTCTTTTACAAAAAGCAATACCACACATTAATATCTCATTTCTTCCTTCGTTAAATAAATAATCTTCTTATCTTCAATAAGAAGATTATTTATAAATACTTTCTAATTTTTTGAAATCACAGCATCTATTGCGAATAGATTCAGTTAATTTTCCGCCATCTTTCTTAAGAAAATCAATATTATTTTTCATCTTTAAATGTTTAGGCTTTGGAGAAGTAAGAGAAACAACATAATCTATATTTCCATTAGAAATAAGAATTCCTATAAAAGGTCTAGAATGATAATCATGTTCACTAGGTATTATTTGGTCATACTTTCTTGAAAAATCAGTATATTTATGATCAATATTATATACTTTCATGTTCTTTTCTTTTAAATTCCACATTTTTATCATCTCCTTTTATAAAAAAGCCAACCAGTAAACAATTAGGTTGGCACTTTTTTCGTTCCCACTTATGGTAGGGTACACCGCTTTTTCTACTTAGATTAGAATATATATTTTAAAATAATCTAGTCTTATTCAACACCAATAATGAAGCTATATACTGGTTGTTTACCATCTTCAGCATCAATATCTACTTCATAGTTTTCTTCAATGAAGTTTTGGATTGCTTCAAATTCTTCATCAGTCGCATCTTCACCACGAAGTAAAGTAATAATTTCGCTATCTTCATCACAAAGTTGTTTAATTAACTCGCAAGTAGCTTCAATTTTATCTTTACTAATCGCAACGATATCTTTTTCTTTGATACCCATATAATCACCAGAATGAATCTCTTGACCATCTACTGTAGTATCTTTGATTGCATATGTAACAGAACCTGTTTTTACATGTTCTATAGCTGCTTTCATATCATTTGTATTTTCTTCTACTGTACCTTCTGGATTAAAGCTAATACATGCGGCTAATCCTTGAGGAACTGATTTTGTAGGTAATACAATAATATCTTTATCTTCTGTTACTGTAGCTGCTTGGTTAGCTGCCATAATAATATTTGAGTTATTTGGAAGAATGAAGATATGACGAGCATTTACTTTCTTAATTGCACTAACAAAATCTTCTGTAGAAGGATTCATTGTTTGGCCACCTGTCACAACAACATCTGCTCTATAACCTAAGAATAATTTCTTAAGACCTTCACCAGAGCCTACTGTAATAATCCCAAATTCTTTTTCTTCTTGCTCTTCTTCTTGTTCAAGAATAGAAGGTTTAACCCCTTCTTCAACATTATCAATTTGAATCTTTACAAATTCACCATAACGTTGACCAAGATTTAATACTTCACCTGGAGTAACAGTATATACTCTTACTTTTAGTAATGTATCATCTAAGATTACAGTCATATTTTGACCTAATTTATTAAGTGATGATCTAAAACGATCTTCTTTATAAAGATGAACACCACTATCTGATAGTTTCAAAATAAATTCTGTACAATATCCACTTTCTTTTATTTCTTCTTTAGTAACAGTAGTACTACTAGCTTCTTGAATTGGTGAACCTTCGATATAAGCTCTGAAACCATTAAAGATAGCTAATAATCCAGCTCCACCGGAATCACATACTCTAGCTTCTTTTAATATTGGAAGTAGTTCTGGAGTACGATCTAGAGAAGCTTGTGCTTCCTTACATAAAACATCTAAGTATTCATTGATTGTTAATGTAGGATTTTGTTCAGCATAAACATCAGCGTAATCAGCAGCTTCACGAACAACAGTTAGGATTGTTCCTTCTACTGGTCTCATAACTGCTTTATAAGCAAGTTTTGCACCATTTAGCATAGCTTCAGCAAATTCTTTAACTGTTAATTCTTCTTTATCACCAACATATTGTTGGAAGCCACGGAAAATTTGTGAAAGAATAACACCAGAATTTCCTCTAGCACCCATTAATAAGCCTCTAGATAATGTTTTCGCTACTACAGCTAATTGTTCACTACCAGACTTCTTTACTTCTGAAAGACCATTGCTAAATGTAAGTGACATATTTGTTCCTGTATCACCATCTGGTACAGGGAATACATTTAATGCATCTACTTCTTTTTTACGATTCACTAAATTATTACAGCCACTTTCAAGCATTCCTTTGAAAGTTGCTCCATTGATATTACCCATCTTATCCTCCATTATCCAATTACCTGAACACCTTGAACATATACATTTACACTCAAGATTTCTTCAGTCAATGACTTTTCTAACATATATTTAACTTTCTTTTGTGCTTCTGAAACAACTTCAGAAATTTTCACACCAAAGCTAACAATAATATATAAATCTATTTCTAGACCACCATTTACTCTTCTTACCACTACACCTTTTGTATAGTTTTCCATTTTTAATAATTCTGCAAAGCCATCTTTAAATGCTTTACGACTAGCCATGCCTACAACACCATAGCATTCAGTAATTACACCACCTGCTAAAGCTGCTACAGCTTCTTCGGAAACATTGATATTTCCATAATTTGTTTTCTTTTCTACAGTCATAGGTTATCTCCCACCAAAATAATATTATAACAAAACAAGTAATAATCACAACTGATTAACCTTGTGTATCTGTCGTATCTGTTGTATTTGTTTCTTCGCTATCGTCTGTATTCTCTGTTTCTTCTTCCTCAGGAATAACAAGAGTACCAGTAGAATAATAACCTTTTTCATAGTTTTCTTCAAAGTTTTTATCTACATTGTCTGATCCATAGCTATCAATTGGTATAACAATTGGATTGCCATTTTCATCTAAATAGTTATATCCATTTTTATCTGTATAGTAATGCTTTACTGCCGCATCACCCCATTTATTATATATATAATCGCCATTTTCATCTAACCAATATTCATGTGTAACGACTTCTTCATTCCATGGACAAGCTCGGCCAGATAAAGTCTTTTGGTCTGTTGTTCCTTCAGCATATAAACAATAATCTTTATTTTTTAGTTTTACATAAGTCTCATGATAGTAATTGATAGAAGAGATGTTGTAGTAATCGGTAAAGAAGTACCCGCCTTCTCGCATTTGTATTTCTAATGTTTCACTATCATATTTAAGACTATATTGACGTATCTCTGATATTTCTTCAATCATTTCATCACTTACACTGGCTAAAGCTTGTGTAAGAAGATGCGTTTGATCATCTGTAGTAAAGCCAACAATAAACGGAATACGTGATATCAATGACATATAATCACTTGTTAATTCTGTTTTACTACCATCAGAAAATAAAATATATGCTTTATTATCGTCATCATAGCGATACCCTACTGGCTTTTTTTCTGTAACTGTAATTTGTACAATATTATTTTTTAATAAACGAACTGTACAATCTTCAATTAATGGATCACTTTTAACTTTCTTTGCAACTTTACTAGAAAAAATAAGGAAATATCTTGAGTTATAATCAATTCCAGAAATATTTTCTATATAATCACTAGCTAAGTAATTATTACCAGTAACCGAAACAGCTTTTACTTTACTCATTGGTAAGAAAAAATAAATAGACACAATTAAAAGAACAGAAAATACGATTGCCCATGCAAATAAACGACTTTGTTTCTTAGCAAAAGCAAGATTTTCTTTATATAGTTCTCTTTCTCTGATTAAATTACTCACGCCTTCATTCTTATCAGGAAAATCTTCTAATGTCTTTTCTTTTTCTATTGCCAATTAAATTTCTCCACTTCCATGTATAAATCAATATCATATTTATCTTTTACTGCTTTTTGTACTTCATTAACTAATGCAATAAAGTCTTTAGCAGATGCATGCCCATCATTCACAATAAAATTCACATGTTTATTCGATACCACAGCATCACCTATTCTTTTGCCTCGATATCCAACGCCTTCAATTAATTGCCATGCTGGAACATTATCAGGATTTCTAAAAACACTACCTGCACTAGGTTTATCTAATGGTTGAGAGTTCATTCTTCTTTCTCTACGGCTATCCATTAAATCACGAATATCTTGTTGGTTTGCTTTCTTTAAGTTCATTTTAACCGCTAAGATAATCCAATCAGGATGCTTTTGGAAAATGCTTGTACGATATGAGAACTCACATTCTGCATTACTTAGCCATTCAATCTTACCATCGTGAAATACAGATACACTATCAATGATATCTGCCATAGAGCTTTTATAAGCTCCTGCATTCATAAATGTAACACCACCTACTGTTCCAGGTATTCCACTAGCAAATTCTAAACCAGATAATTCATTCTTCATTGCTTCATAACTTAAAGCAATAATTGAGCATCCAGCTTCCGCAACAAGTTGATCATTATCGTAATATGCATCACAAAAATAACGATCTAAACGTATAATTACTCCATCAAAAGGATCATCAGAACAAAGTAGATTACTACCTTTACCGATTACTTTATATGGAATGTTATTTTCTTTTAATTTATTAATAATACCTTCTAAAGACAAAGAATTTTCCGGATATGCTACATATTTTGCAACACCACCTATTCTTAAAGTTGTCATCTTAGATAATGGTATATCAGAGTCTATTTCACAAATAGATTTTAATTCTTCATAAATATCTTTCATTTTTGTAAATCCTCAAGCCACTTAATCATTTGATTAGCAGCGTCGTTATATTCTTTTCTTAATGCATTTGCACGAATATCTTTTAATTTATCTTCATTTCTTAATAAACTATTGATTGCTTCACTTAATACTTTTGCATTAAGTTCTTTTTCTTCTAATAGAATTGCTCCACCATTACTAGCTAATTCCATTGCATTGTAATATTGATGATTGTTAGGTACATATGGACTAGGAATCAAAATACTTGCTGTACCTAATGCCATAATTTCACTTAATGTTGTCGCTCCTGCTCTACAAATTGCTAGTTTTGCATAAGCTAGACAAGTTAGTCCATCAACATAAGGAACAATACGAATACGACTATCACTTTCTGTTTTAAATTCATAGTCATTTGCTTTACCACTAACCACTAATATCTGTACATTACGATTAATACTAGATAAAGCTTCATCAATAACCTTCGCAACACTACTAGAGCCAAGTGATCCCATCATAAATAAAATATAAGGTTTATTAGGGTCAATTCCATATTCTTTTAATACATTTATATCTAGTTTCTTTTGCGAAGCAATAGAAGCCTCTGGATTACCAAATACACGTGTTTTCGATGTAGGGAATTGTTTTAATGGACCATTAGAACTTAATACTACTGCATCACAATATTTACTTAACATGACATTTGCTTTACCCGCAAAAGAATTCTGTTCATGAATCATTGTAGGAATATGTAAGAAATGTGCCGCAATAATTAATGGAACACTAATATAATTACCAAAGCCAACACAAGCATCGGGTTTTTCTTCTTTTAAAATCTTATGGCATGCATTCTCTGCACTTAATAAAGATACAGCAGAAGAAATCTTAGCTTTCATTCCACCATTCATTCCACTCATATGCATTCCAATAAATCGATAACCTTTTTCAGGAATAATGTCTTTTTCCATACGGTTATCTGAACCAATAAAGACTATTTCTATATCTGGATATTTCTGTTTTAATATTTCCGCAAAAGCTAGTGCTGGATAGATATGTCCACCAGTACCGCCTGTCGCAATCATTACCTTTTTCATGCAGAGACTATTTTACCATAATAAAAGAGACTACATATAAAATTGTGTAC
>CAVAZS010000039.1:0-17663 GCA_963593385.1 Lachnospiraceae bacterium
TGCTCATTTAAGTCAATACCATAACTAATAATTACTTTATTTTCACCATGAGTGGCGTTATCAATAAATTTCTTTTCATCACTCTTAATTAAAACGCCATCTCCCATAGTGCCTACAAGTTTTCGGGTATTAGGATCGTGACAACCATAAGAATAAATAGTACCTTTATAACCAATGTCGATATGTCCAAAAGCTTCAGGACCTGTTTCATTTAAATAAACATATACATGTAATGGTGTTTGAATTTTTTCTTTATGTATATCTAATTTAGAATTCTTTTTAAGATGCTTAATAGAAATAAATACATTACTAGGAATAAAAGCATTTAAAAGAACTGGTGGGGAATATGACCAATGATATTTTTTATTTGTAGTATTAAAAAACAAATGAAATGTAAAACCTAATAGGCCATAGATGATTAAATAAATGCCACCAATTAATGCGACAACATGTCCTTTAGACATTGATTTAGAAAATATTAAGAAAATAGATAATATCAAAGATATAAATCCAGAAATAAATAGGCTAGCTGCACCATTAACTTGATCTCTTTTTTTGACATAGAATTTGATCAAATTGATACAAGCTTCTGCAAACATCCACCAACCTACAAAGATAATGGCAAAACGATAAAATAAATTTGGATAAACTAAAATAATAATGCCAAAGATAAACATGAATAAAATAGCCGGAACATCTGTTACTTCTTTTACTTTATCTTCATTAAGTAAAGAAACTAAATGGCGAATACCGTTATAAAAAGAAGAAATGACAACCGTAACATAAAGAATTGCCCATCCTGCATATTTGCCTAATAGAATAGATACACCTGTAAAAAGAACAAGTAAGTCATAAATAATATTACTGAATTTCCCCGCTTTATTCATATTTCCTCCACTTTATTTATTTTAATCTTTTTGTGAAAATAATGTTTAAACAAGCGACATCAAATGTCAAAAAAAGAAGGTTTCCCTTCTTTAAACTATTTCTTAGCTTGACCATATGTACCGAATTTTTCTAGTACATGTTGCATCTCAGCTTCATCGATGATATTTGGTTTACCAATACACATTGCTCGCCATTGTATCTCAGCAATCCATTCACATTCTTTGGCTAAAGAATACGAACTTTTTAAATCTTTTCCACAAGCAGTTAAACCATGGTTTGCCATTAAACAAGCATCAGAATCACCAATTGTTTCACTGACAGAATCGGCTAATTCTTGTGTCCCAAATGTTTTATATGGAGCGACAGGTACGGATGATGTTTTCGCATCAGCTAATATATAATTTACTGCTTGAATAGGCATATTTAAGACAGAAAGTGTAATGCAAAACATAGAGTGTGTATGCGTGATAGAACAAGCATCTTCTTTCTTTTTATATAAGGCAATATGTAGATTGCATTCAGAAGAAGGTTTACGTGTTCCTTCTACAACTTCACCATCTAAATTCATGATGACAATATCTTCAGGTTTTGTTTCATAATAATCCATACCAGAAGGACTAATCGCCATTAAACCTGTTGAACGATCTAGAATACTTAGGTTTCCACCAGTACCACTAGTTAAATGGTCTTCTACCATTTTCTTGCCATATTCAACGATTAAATTACGTTCATTTTCCATTAACATAGAAGTGCCTCACTAATCAAAATAATGATGTACATTCTCTGGGGTATAGATACCTTTATCAGTAACGATACCTGTAACTAGGCTAGGATCAGTATCATCAAAAGCAGGATAATATCCTTTTACACCTTCCATAGCAATTCTTTGTCCCATTGATTCAACAACTAAATCAGGATTTCTTTCTTCAATCACAACTGAGCTCATATCCTTGTGAGAAGGGTCAGGAGTACCTGTAACATAGAAAGGAATACCTAAATGATGAGCACATAGTGCAATTTGTGATGTACCAACTTTATTTACAACGTGACCATCCATTGTGATAACATCTGCTGCAGAAGTAAATAAATCAATTTTCTTTGTTTTCATTGTATAGTTTGGCATATTATCGCAAATAACAGTTACATCAAATCCCATATCACATGCAACACTAGCAGTAAGACGAGCACCTTGGAAATATGGTCTAGTTTCAGCACAATATACTTTGATATTTTTATTTGCTTTTTTGCATTCTCTTAACATTGTACCAATAACTGTTCCAGCAAAACATTGCGTTAAAATGGAGCCATTATCAGGTATGACATCTGCTAGATTTTTACCAATGACAGTATATTTTTCATATTTTTCGTTGATGTAGTTATATGCATATTCAAACGCAACATCAACTAAATTAATAGGAGTTACACCATTTTGATAAGCTTCTAATATTTTGTTTACTGATCCCTCTACTACTCTTTCCATTTGTGCTGATGTAGTAGGTCTAGCATGAGATAAAGTATATGCAGCACTAGTAATATATTCAGGAATGTTTGTAATATTTCTTTCTTCTATTTCATATGTTGCAAGTGCCATACCCATTGCGGCAGCGATATAAGGTCCTTCAGATTGTGTGACCATATCTCTAATTGCATTAGCTACTTCTTCATAATGCTTACATGTAACAAATTCTGTACGTATTGGATAAATGCGTCGGTCAAGTATTCTTACTTCACCATTTTCGTACCATGCGACATTTTCAAATCTAAGCATAAAAGCTAAATCTTTGTCATTTCTACTAGATAAATCAATCATATTTCCTCCTAGTGTTTATTCGTTAAAATCATCTATCAAAAACAAATTCTCGTCAATAAAAGCATAACAAAAAGAAAAATGTGCTTTACCTTTTTATGATTTGTGTTATTATACGGGCATGACGTCGTATAATCCCTTAGATATGGTAAGGGAGTCTCTACATCATCACCGTAAATGATGATACTATGACAGGTACTCTTTTCGAGTGAACTGTCGATTTGCGATGTTGTTTGCTTGAAAGGATTTTTATTTTTTCTTAGATTAAAGAAAGAATACTAGAGTCGATGATCATTAAAAATATACCGATACATAACGAGATGTCGGTTTTTAGTCGTTGTACCCTAGTTTTTTATTTGATGAATTAAAGAAAAATATAATTGCTCTTTCAAGATATCAGTATTGGTTAATACAAGCTTGCTTGTTTAACATAAGTAATCAAGAAGGAGAAAGAAATGAAAAAATTACTTAACATCGTTTTAACAGCTTTTATGGCATTTTCTATTGCCGGTTGCTCATCTAGTGAAAATAGCGCAACTGCTACTAGTGACAGTGATTCTACTTCAGAAACTACAACTGAAGTAAAGAGAATTGCTTTAGTTACAAGTACAATTGGTTCTAACTCATTTTTAACACAAATGGTTGCAGGCTTAAAAGATAGTGCTGAAAAATATGGCTTTGAAGCATCAAATGTTGAGTGTGCAGATACAGCAGCATTTAGTGAAAATATCCGTGCTTATGCTGAAGAAGGTTATGACTTAATTATTGGCGGTGGTTGGGAAGCTGCTGACCCAATGAAAGAAATTTGTGATGAATTTACAGATGTAGATTTTGCCTTAATTGATACAGAAGTAGATAGTGATCGTATTAAATGTATTTCTTATAAGGAACAAGAAGGTGCTTATTTAATTGGTGCATTAGCAGCATTAGTAGTTGACGAAGAAACACATGTATATGGTGGTGTTCATGTATTTGAAGGATCTGGTTCTTGGAAATATCGTTATGGATTCATGGAAGGTGTATTATCACAAGATCCTGAAGCTACATTTATTTTCAACTATGCTAACTCTTACAGTGATCCAGCAACATCAAAAACTTTAGCTGAACAAATCGCTGCTCAAGGTGCTTTATTCATCAACGCTGCTACAGCTGCTGGTGATCCTGGTATTTTCGAAGCTGCTCAAGAAAAAGGTTTCTATACATCTGGACAAGATGAAGATAAAACAACAACTGATAATCCATGGATTGTTTCTTCTCAAATTAAAGATACTTATACAACAGTTACTAAAATCATTGATTCATACTATGGTGATTGGAACACAGATAATGAAGTTTGGGGTATTCAAGAAGGTGCTATCGGTGCAGTATATGTAAACTATGATTCAGAAAACCCACGCTCTGATAGATTATCTGATGAAGATGTCGCTACATTAAAGCAACTTGTTGAAGATATCAAATCAGGAACAATTGATTTAACAACTATTCCTGATGAAGAAACATATTTTGCAAATAAATAAGCGTTACAACTTTAGATTTTAAGAAAAGAGCTGGGAAGCTCTTTTCTACTTATAAGGAATGGATATTATGACAACAGAACCTATTTTAGAAATGAGGGATATTACCAAATATTATGGATCATTAAAAGCGAATGACCATATAAATCTCAAACTTAATCAAGGACAAATTCTTGCAGTAATTGGTGAGAATGGTGCAGGAAAATCAACATTAATGAAAATTCTTTATGGCTTAGAACAAGCTACAGAGGGTGAAATATATCTATATGGTAAAAAAGTGAATATTAAATCATCACATGAAGCGATGAAATATCATATTGGTATGGTTCAACAACATTTTATGTTGCTTAATTCTCGTACGGTTGCGGAAAATATAGTCTACGGTAATGAGCCAAGAAAGAATAAGATTTTCTTTGACCGTAAAGAAGCTTGTAAAAAAGTAGAAGAACTTTGTGATCGTTATGGACTAGAAGTAGATGCGAATAAGAAAGTAGAAGATCTTCCTATTGGTTTACAACAACGTGTTGAAATACTAAAAGTTTTATACCAAAACGCAGATATTATCATTTTTGATGAACCTACAGCTGTATTAACTCCTCAAGAAATTGATGAATTGCTAAAAACAATGAAAAAGCTAGCTGAAATGGGTAAATCAATCATTATCATTACGCATAAATTAAATGAAGTAGAAGCTGTTGCAAATCACGTTTTAGTTATGCGTACAGGTAAATATATCAAAGAAATGGATATAGAAGATACAACAATTGAAGAAATGTCTTATTTAATGGTTGGTAGACACTTAGAAAAAAGTGTTATTGAAGATATGGAACCAGGTGAATGCATATTAAATGTAAAAGACGCTGTTTTACATGGTGCAGGAAATAAAAATATTCTTGATGAATTAACAATGCATGTAAATCAAAATGAAATTGTTGGTATAGCTGGCGTATCTGGTAATGGTCAATCAGAACTAATTCGTTGTATTACTGGTCTTCAACATATTGATAGTGGAAGTATTGAACTTAAGGGGAAAGAAATATCAAAAGATTCTGTTGGTGAAATCCGTGAAGAAGGTATCGCATGTATACCAGAAGATCGTTATTACTGGGGATGTGCAACACAAGCAGACATGGTTGAAACATCAATTATGGCACATCAATATAAACCTGAATTATCTAAAAATGGTTTGCTGAATAATCAAGCAACACGTGCTTTTGCACAAAAACTAATTACAGATTATGGGGTAAAAGCAGAAAGTTTATCACAAAAAGCTGGTGAACTATCTGGTGGTAATATGCAGAAATTAATCGTTGCACGTGAAATTGAACAACATTCACCATTACTAATTGCGGCTGAACCTACAAGAGGTGTTGATATTGGCGCAATGGAATATATCCACAAGCATCTAATTCATAAAAGAAATAATGGTGAAGGTGTATTACTAATTTCTTCAGAATTATCAGAAATTCTAAAATTATCTGATCGTATTTATGTCATATATGAAGGTAAGATGGTTGGTGAATTTACAAGAAATAATGTTTCAGAACAAAAATTAGGTATGTTAATGATGGGAGGAACGCTTGATGAAAAAGCTTGATCTTAAAAAAGTTTTAAGTAAGATATGGACAAGTATTAAAAATCCTCTTATCGCAACTTTCTTTGGTTTATTAGTAGGAGCTGTAGTCATTCTAATTTGTGGAGAAAATCCGATTGAAGTATATTCCGTAATGTTTGATAAGGCATTTATTAAACCATATTATCTTTGTGCAACATTAACTAGAGCTACACCTGTTATTATTTGTGCATTAGCTACTGCAATGGCATGGCGTGCAGGATTTATTAACATTGGTGTAGAAGGACAGATGGTTAGTGGAACAATAGCTGCTTCGATTGTAGCTTTAAAATTATCTGGACCAGCTTGGTTTGTACTACTAGTTGCGTGGATTGTAGGAATGATAGTAGGAGCTTTATATGCATTGATTCCTGCTGTTATACAAAGAAAGTTTGGCGCAAGTTTAATCATTGTATCGTTAATGTTAAACTATGTTGCAAATGATATTACATCATACTTAGTAACTTATCCATTTAAAGATATTTCTGGTGATTCTTTGGCCATTCAAACCCCTAAGTTTGCGGAAGGAGTTGAACTCTTAAAGCTAACTAGTGGTAGTAACTCATTGAATTTTGGATTTATTATCGCAATTATTTTAACTTTACTCATGATATTTTATGAAAAGAAAACCATTCTTGGTTATGAATCTAAAATGACAGGCTACAATGCAAACTTTGCAAAGTATGGTGGAGTAAAAGAAAAAAAGGTAATGCTTGTAACAATGGCTCTTTCTGGAGCAATTGGTGCAATAGCAGGATGTAGTTATGCTTTTGGTGCATCAGGTAGATTTGTGGATGGCATGCTTACATCAACAAATTTTGCTTGGACTGGTTTAATGGCAGCTTTAATTGCAGATCTAAATCCTATAGGAATATTTATCGCATCTATTTTCTTAAGTGGATTACAAATTGGTGGATCAACACTTCAAAGATCCATGAGTATTCCAAGTGAAATTTCTACGATTATTCAATGCTGTATCACATTATTTGTATCAGTCAAAATTGTGATTAAGCTTAGACATAACAATAAGAAAGAAGAGAATGTTACAGGAGGTGCAGAAAAATGAGTGGCGAATATTTAGCAACGATTATTCACTCTGTACTTCAATCTACTTCACCAATTTTGATTGTTGCGTTAGGTAGTACAGTATGTGCTCAAGTTGGCATATTCAATGTGGCATTAGATGCACAAATGTTAATGGGATGTTTTACTTCAATTGTAGTTAACTATTTTACAGGTAATGTATTCTTAGCAATGCTAGCAGGAATGCTAGGTGGCATGTTAGTTAGTGCGATTGTCGCATTACTTCAAGTGAAATATAAAGCTGCAGATATGGTTGTTGGTACAGCATTAAATCTATTAGTAAGTGGTCTAACAAGCTTTATGCTTTATAAGATATTTAATATTAGAGGAACACTTAAGGATGAAAAACTTGTTTCAATGATTAAAGTAAATTTCCCGGGAATTAGTAATATTCCTGTTCTAGGAACAATTCTAAATGGCTTAACGATCTTAGATTATTTGAGCTACGTCATTGCGATTATTATCTTTATTTGGCTGTATAAAACAGTAAGTGGTTATCACTATCAAGCAGTAGGTATTAATAAGGAAGCAGCTGAATCTTTAGGTACAAAAGGAACTAGTGTACAAATGAAAGCAGTTCTTCTTTCAGGAATACTTTGTGGATTAGGTGGGGTAGCACTTGCGATGGGTAATGTCACAATGTTTACAGAAAATATGACGAGTGGTAGAGGATTTATGGCTATGGCTGCTTCATCTATGGGTATGAATCATCCATTAACGGTTATTTTTACAAGCTTATTCTTTGGGGCTTGCCAAGGATTAGGTATAGTGTTGCAATCATCAATTAAGAGTCAATTGACAAATGCTATTCCATATATTGGAACAATTATCGCAATGGTGATTTCTTCAAGTAGAAAGAAAAGGGCAAAGACAAAATGAAATACGATAAAGAATATTGTAGTAAAGCAAGTGATTATTTAAAAGAAAGAATTCCATTTACACCAGAAGTAGGAATTATATTAGGATCAGGACTAGGACCATTATCTAAATCTATTGAAAATCCTATAGAAATTCCTTATGAAGATATACCAAATTTCTTAACCTCTACTGTTTCATCTCATGCAGGTAAGATGATATTTGGAAAAGTATCAGGTAAGAATGTTATGTGTATGTCAGGAAGATTTCATTATTATGAAGGATATGACTTCGAACAACTAGTATTACCAGTAAGAGTAATGAAATTAATGGGTGTACAAACATTAATTTTGACGAATGCGGCAGGTGGCTGTAATCTCAACTACAAACCAGGTAATATCATGGTGATTAAAGATCACATTAAACTTAATGGTGCTTCACCACTTCGAGGACCTAATGCCGAAGAGTTTGGTGCAAGATTCTTTGATGTAAGTGATATGTATACTAAATCATTAAGAGAACTAGCATTAAGTTTGAAAGATACTTGTCCTCTTAAAATTCATGAAGGTGTGTACTTCTATATGCCAGGGCCTCAATTTGAAACTCCAGCAGAAATTCGTGCAATACAACTTCTAGGTGGAGATGCCGTAGGTATGTCAACTGTTACAGAAGCTTTAACTGCAGCACATTGTTCAATGAAGCTACTTGGATTCTCTGTTATATCTAATATGGCAAGTGGCTTAAAAAATGAAGCAGTCACAACAGAAGAAGTGGATGATGTGACAGAAATGATTGCAGAACCATTCTCTAAATATATTGCAACAATCATCGAAAAGCTATAATTCAAACAAGAGTGATTCAATTCACTCTTTTATATTGCAGAAAAGTTATCGCATAGAAATGTCAAGACATGACAAAAGTAAAATAGATGGTATGATAATGGAACGTAAGGAGTATCACAAGAATGAATGAAACGATTATTAACAGTATTGCAAAAAGCCTAAAAGTAAGTGTTGAACAAGTAAAAAACACATTAGCTCTTTTAGAAGAAGGAAATACAGTTCCTTTTATTGCTCGTTATCGTAAAGAAGCAACAAAAGGTTTGGATGAAGAACAAATCCTATATATTGAAAAGCAATATCAATATGAACAGAACTTAGCAGATAGAAAAGAAGCTGTTCTAAAACTAATCAGCGAACAAGGTAAGTTAACTGATGAAATTAAAGATTCTATCAATGCTTGTACAAAACTATCTCAAGTAGAAGATTTATATAAGCCATATAAACAAAAGAAAAAGACAAGAGCTGGTATTGCCATCAAGAATGGTTTACAACCTTTAGCAGATTATTTATTAAGCTTACCAGAAAGTGGAAATGTATTAGATAAAGCAGCAGAATTCGTTACAGAAACAGTAAAAACAGCAGAAGAAGCTTTACAAGGTGCTAAAGATATCGTAGCAGAAAATGTAAGTGATAATGCTAAGTTAAGATGGAGCTTTAAAGATACAATCTTTAATACAGCAGTATTAGTCACAAAGAAAAAGAAAGATGCTGAAGACGAAAAGAAAGTATATGAAATGTACTATGACCGTTCAGAAAAAGTTACTAGTCTAGCAAACCATAGAGTTATGGCTATTGACCGTGCTGAAAAAGAAAAAGTGATTACTGTATCTTTCTCTTATGACCTAGAAGCAATTGAAAAAGAAGCACAAAATGCTTATCTAAAAGGACAAAATACAATTGCTGAAGAAGCTCTTGTAGAAGCTATCAATGATGGTTGTGAAAGATTATTACTACCTAGCATTGAAAATGAAATCCGTTCTGATTTATCAGAAAAAGCTCATAATAGTTCAATTGAAGTATTCTCAATGAATCTAGAAAAACTATTATTACAACCACCTCTAAAAGGTAGAGTAGTACTTGGTTTTGACCCTGGTTTTACAAATGGTTGTAAGTTAGCAGTGCTTGACGCTACAGGTAAGATGTTAACAGTAGATAAAGTATTCCCATTTAGAAGAAATGGTGATATTGAAGGATCAAAGAAGAAGTTATTAAAGCTTATTTCTGACTATAAAGTAGAAATTGTTGCGATTGGTAATGGTACAGCATCACGTGAAAGTGAAAAGTTAATCGCTGATTTAATTCGTGAAAATAACTTAACAGTTAACTATGCCATTGTATCTGAAGCAGGTGCTTCTGTTTGGTCAGCTCAAGAAGCAGCTAGAGCAGAATTCCCTGATATGGCAGTAGAAGAAAGAAGCGCTGTAAGTATTGGTAGACGTTTACTAGATCCTCTAGCAGAACTAATCAAGATTGATCCTAAATCAATTGGTGTAGGTCAATACCAACATGATCTTCCTGAAAAAGCTTTAACAGAAAGACTAGATGAAGCTGTTATGAAGTGTGTAAATAGAACGGGTGCTGACTTAAATACAGCTAGCCAAGAACTATTAATGCATATTTCTGGCTTAAATAGTGCTACAGCAAAAGAAATCGTAAATTATCGTAATGAAAATGGTAAGTTTACTAATAGAAATCAATTAAAGAAAGTTAAGAAACTTGGTGAAAAGACATTTACTCAATGTGCTGGTTTCTTACGTATTGTTGGTGGTGACGAACCATTAGATGAAACAAGTATCCACCCAGAAAGTTATGACGCAGCTCGTAAAGTTATGCAAGCTTGTGGTATTACAAAACTAGGTGTAAGTGATGCTTCATTCCCTGAAGAAATTACAGATACATTAGGAATTGATAAATATACATTACAAGATATCGAAGATGCTATTAGACAACCTCTAAGAGACTATCGTGATCAATTTGAAGGTGCATTACTAAAGAGTGATGTATTAGAACTAAAAGACTTACATATTGGTGATGAATTATCAGGTACAGTAAGAAACGTAGTAGACTTCGGTGCATTTGTAGATATTGGTTTACATGAAGATGGTTTAGTACATTTATCTAAGATGAGTATGACTCGTATTAATCATCCATCTCAAGTAGTTTCTGTTGGAGATATCGTAAAAGTATTCGTTATTGGTGTAGATGAAGAAAAGGGTAAGGTACAACTATCTCTATTATCACCAAGTGACATTGAAAAGAGAGATGCTGCATATAAAATGAATCCTAATAGAAATAAGAACAAGAATAGAAAGCAAGCTCCAGTGAAAAAAGAAGTAACTATGGAAGATGCGACTAGTCGTTTAATGGAAAGATTCGGTAAAAAACACTAATAAAAAATATCAACAACGTTGATACAATATTCTGAAGGCTCACTATGTTGGTGAGTCTTCTTTATGTTTTGATAATTGGTAATGGAAAAAAGATATATAGATACACTAAAAAGAAACCTATATAAAATAGGTTCCCTAAATGTGAGAAAATCCTTGGCGAAGAATGGAAGCCCAGTTACTTTTTTGAAAAAGAAAACGGATGATGAATACAGTTTGGTTTTCTTCATCAATAGTATAAAAGGCAAGATAATTATTGATTATCACAAAACGAATGCCCCAACTTGCTAGAACTGGATCATCTACTAGACGGAACTTCCGTGGAAGATTAGCTAATGAGCCTATCTCCTCAGTGACAATATCTAACAGATTATCAGCGGCAGTAGGATTTTTGAGCGTAAATTCGATGTAATCCGCAGCACGCATAATATCGTGTTCTGCGGTGGAAGTGATATGAATCTGATAGCTCATCGACTTCGACGACTCCTGATATCAGCTACAGCCTCAGAAAATGGTCTAGTATTGCCAGTGACAATATCATCCATTCCTTCTTTAATCTGGCTATAAAGTTCAAATCGGCTGGTCAGTTCTTCATAAGCTTCAATACTCATAACGGCAAGATCTCCTTTTCCATTCTTTGTAATGAAAACAGGTTCAGGATAATTATGACAAAATGTAGAAATTTCATTGTAATTATTCCTTAAATCAGCACTTGATTTTATTGTTGGCATAAAACACCTCCTTGTTTTATAACAAAATTATACACAAATTTTGCTATGAAGCCAATGGATATACCTTTAGTTTTAGTGGAATAGACACAACACAAGTAATCTCTTGTGCTTTTTCTTTACATTCATCTAATTATCATTATAATTATCAAAGGTAATTATCAAGGATAACTATTATGAATGAGAAAACAGCAAAGCAATTCATGGACGCATTAGAAAAAGCAGAGAAGTTATCACAAAGTAAACCAGATTTACCTAGTGAATATCTTCCTTCATATATCAAAATATTAGATAAGATTTATCACTTGAATATTGATGGTAAAGCGCGTGTATCAGATGTCGCAAGAGAAATGAAATCGACTAGACCTAGTATTACTCGTGCAATTAATGAGATGGAGAATCTCGGCTTAATCACAAAAGAATTTAGTTTAGAAGATAAAAGAGTAGTTTATGTTTCATTAACGGAAAAAGGAACATACAACTATATGAAATATGTAGATGCATATTACAAGAAACTAACTAAGAGATTAGCGCATTACAATCTAAGTGACATTAAAAATATGATAGAGCTAATTGATGCTGTATATGAAGACCTAATGAATACACCGATAAAGTTGGAGGGGAAAGATGGCAAATAACTTTACTGAAGGTTCAATTTTAAAGAAAATGATTAAATTTATGATTCCAATTCTTGGATCATTAATCTTACAAGCAATGTATGGTGCAGTAGACTTACTCGTTGTTGGTCAATTTGGTACAACAACAGGTTTGAGTGGTATTTCTACTGGTAGTAACTTAATGAATATGGCTACATTTGTTGTGTCAGGATTAGCTATGGCAGTTACAGTACAAATATCAAAATATATTGGTATGAAGAAAGAGGAACGCTTAGGTAAACTAATTGGTGCAACTATTGCATTATTTACAAGTATTTCTATTTTGATCAGTATCATACTTGTTATTTTTGCTAGACCATTATCAATCTTAATGCAAGCACCAAGTGAAGCTTTAGATTTAACTGTACAATATGTTCAGATATGTGGTGCCGGCTTCTTATTGATTACTGCATATAATGTTATTTCTGCATTATTTAGAGGATTAGGAGATTCTAAGTCACCATTACTCTTTGTATTAATCGCATGTATTGTCAATATTGTTGGTGATTTATTACTTGTAGCAGTATTTCATATGAATGTGGCTGGTGCAGCGATTGCGACAGTAGCAGCACAAGGCGTAAGTGTTGTATTATCAATTCTAATTATTAAGAAAAGAGCTTCAGTATTCCATCTAAAGAAAGAAGATATTGGCTTTAATGAAGAAATATCAGGAATCATGAAGATAGGTACACCTATTGCATTACAAGAGTTACTAACGCAATCTAGTTTCTTAGTACTATGCGCATTAGTAAATTCATTAGGACTAGCTGCTTCTAGTGGATATGGAATAGCAAGTAAGGTACAAAGTTTTGTTATGTTAATCCCTAGTTCTTTAATGCAATCTATGTCTAGCTTTGTATCACAAAATGTTGGTGCAGGAAAAGAAAAGAGAGCATTTAAATCTATGCTTACAGGTATGGGAATAGGTGCATTTGTTGGAGTATTTGTATTCTTTGGTGTAATTTTCTTTGGCGATAAGATAGCAGGATTATTTACAAGTGATGCAAGTGTTATAGAACAAGCATTTAATTATCTAAAAGGATTTGCTTTAGAAGCTATTGTTACATCTGTATTATTTAGTTTTATGGGATATTACAATGGTCATGCTAGAACATTATGGGTAATGATACAAGGACTTGCACAAACATTTATTGTACGTTTACCTATGGCTTACTTTATGACAATGCAACCAAATGCTAGTTTATTAAATATTGGTTTATCTGCACCTAGTGCAACAATATTTGGTATTATCATTAATATCCTGTATTATCTTTATTACTCTAAACAATTACCAGATACAGTCGAATAAAACTTTTAGCTTATTTCTAAAATGGAATAAGCTTTTTCTTTCCGTAAAGCTAAGTGAATCAAGTATAATAAATTTAGTTAAAGAGAGGGAAACATCATGGTGAAAGACAATCAAATTTTACTTGGTAAAGCTGGTGATAAAGAAGTATATATTTATCCAAAAATGTTAAATAGACATGGTTTAATCGCAGGAGCTACAGGTACTGGTAAGACAGTTACATTAAAAGTAATCGCAGAATCATTAAGTGAATTAGGAATTCCTACAGTTATTTCAGATGTTAAAGGTGATTTAACAGGAATGATTGAAGCAGGAGAAAAATCAAATATCAGTGAAAGATTAGATTCAATGGGAATAACTAATTTTGATACACGTAAATATCCTGTACATTTCTTCGATGTATATCAAAAAGAAGGTCATCCAATTCGTGCTACAGTACAAAGTATGGGACCTCTACTACTAAGTAGAATTCTAGATTGTACAGATGCTCAACAAGGAATATTAAATATTATTTTCCGTGTAGCTAGAGACATGGATCTTGATCTTATCGATTTAAAAGATTTGCAAGCAATGACGAGTTACGTTGGGGAACATGCAAAAGATTTTACTTTAAAATATGGTAATATCACAAAACAAAGTGTAGGTGCTATACAACGTAAATTATTAGAACTTGAAGAACAAGGTGGCGATATCTTCTTTGGTATGCCTGCTTTAAGTATTGATGATTGGATTACTACTGAAGGTGGTTTAGGAATGATGAATATCATTGAGTGTGATACATTATTTGAACATCCTTTACTCTATGCAACATTCTTAGAATGGATGCTAGAAGAACTATATGATAATCTACCTGAAGTAGGTGATTTAGATAAACCTAAGATTGTATTCTTCTTTGATGAAGCACACTTATTATTTAGTAATGCGCCTAAACAATTAATGGATCAAATCGAAAAGACAGTTAAACTCATTCGTTCTAAAGGTGTAGGTATATTCTTTATTACACAAAATCCTGCAGATATTCCTGATGCAGTATTAGCTCAATTAAGTACAAGAATTCAACATGCATTACGTGCATATACACCAAAAGAAATTAAAGCAGCTAAGATGGCTGCAGATAGCTTTAGAGTAAATCCTGAATTTGATACAGCAGAAAAGATTACACAATTAAAAACAGGTTATGCATTAGTATCTGCTCTTACTACAGATGGTGCACCAACAATTGTTGAAGAAACAAAGATTCTTCCACCTAAATCTACTTTAGGAGCAATTTCTAAAGACAAGGTACAACGTTCTATAGAAACAGATTCTATTTATGGTAAATATGAGAAATCATATGATCCTGAATCAGCATATGAAGAAATTGATGTTATCCGTAAAGATGAAGCACAGGCTTTAGAAGATGAAAAGAAAGCTAAGGAACAACAAAAGCTAGATGCGATAAAAGCTCGTGAAGAAGCTAAAGCTGCAGCGAAAAAAGCAAATGAAAAAACTTGGGTTGACCGTATGCAACGTAAAGCAACAAATAAAGTAGAAAATGAACTCATGAATATGGGTGTTCGACAAGCTAAGAAATTCTTAAAAGGATTCTTTAAATAACAAATGACCTTCTAGTGAAGAACTAGGAGGTTTTCTTTATGTGATATTTATGAAAATAATCAATTATTAAAAAGGGGAATACTAGTTTTTTTGCGTATACATAATTGAAAGGAGAAACTGTAGATTTGATTTTCAAAAATAAAAAAAGGTGCTAAGATTTACCTAATTATATGTAAAAATATAAAAACTACAGATAAAAGGGCAAATAAAATGCTATTAACATATTCGGAATGTATACAGAAGTATGGAAGTAAATATAACTTACATAAAAAAGTTGAAAATAAAGAAATATATCAGTTGGAAAAAGGAATTTATTCAGATGTAAGATTTGTTTCAGAGCTTCAAATTATATCGAAGAAGTATCCAGAAGCTATTTTCACATTAAACTCTGCATTTTATTATCATAACCTTACGGATAAAATACCTGATAAATATTATCTTGCGACTAGTCGAGGAGCATCAAAGATATCTGATTCAAGAATTATCCAAATATTTGATAATGGTAATGGACTAAGACTAGGTGCTGAAAATATTAAATATGAGGATACTTATATTTATATGTATAAAAAAGAACGTATGCTTATAGAACTTCTTAGAAACAAGAATAAATTACCTTTTGATTACTATAAAGAAATATTGAATAACTATAGAAAAATTATAGATGAATTAGATATACAACTTATTCAGGATTTAGTAATAGAATCACCTAAATCTAGGATGATTATGGAATCACTACAGTTAGAAGTGTTTTGATGATAAGCATAAATGAAATGATTAATTTAGAAATGATAAAAGGTTATGACTATACAAATGCTAAAGCAAAAGTATGCCAAGATATCATTTTAAAAGCAATAGCGATGAGTTCATTAAATCGTAATGTCACAATTAAGGGTGGCGTTGTAATGCGTAGCAAAACGAACAATATTCGTAGAACAACACAAGATTTGGATTTAGATTTTATTAAATATTCTATTGATGATGTTGCAATAGATGATTTTATTTCTAAATTAAATTGTTTAGAGAATATTACAATTAGACGTTATGGCAAAATAGAAGAATTAAAACAACAAGATTACAAAGGGAAACGTTTGTACATTGAGATAAAAGATTTTGAAGGGAATTCTATAATAAATAAATTGGATTTAGGCGTCCATAATCGTCTGGATATAGAACAAGAAGAATATTGTTTTGAAGTGTGTTTTGATGAAGAAGGAGCAAGTTTATTAATTAATTCGAGTGAACAAATGTTTACTGAAAAACTTAAATCTTTACTTAGATTTGGAGCAATTTCAACTCGCTACAAAGATATTTTTGATATGTATTTTTTAATGAAAACAATTGATAAAGAAAAGCTTAAAAATTGTATTAAATCATATATTTACAATGATTCCATGATGCGTGAAATAAATAGTATGGAACTAGTAGAAAGAGTAAAAAAGACATTTCAAAATAAAATGTATGTACAACATTTGTGTAGTACAAAGGATAAATGGTTAGATGAAGATATAGATATTATTTTGAATGAATTAATTACATTTCTAGAATCGTTATAAATATAAATTACCTATACCATAATAAAAAGATGATTTAATATGAATCTAGTAACTATTCTGGAAAGTTATTAGAATGATAAATAGCTAAATACAGGAATAAACTTATAACAGATATAACAATAGATAATAGAAATAAGTAGTCTAACAAAGAATACAGGAATACCCATTTTAAACATTGTTTTCGTATTTAATCCATAAGCAACAGGTATTGCACGAACACTAATTGGTAATAAGAATTCTGCATTAAAGAAAATACATAAAGAATACCAGAAAGGAATAGGATTTATCTGTAAGTGCTCTAATGTTGTAAATAATATTGGTGTTAATACTGCTGCAGATACCGTAGAATTTGTTAGTTCTGATAATAATGAAGCACTTATTGCAAAGAAAATCATAATAGATAAAGAATCATGAATATTTAATTCTTTAATTAACATGGCAATACCATTACTAGCATTAGATAGATTGATGATTGTACCTAAAGCTATACCACCACCAAAGAGTATCATCATACCCCATAATGTATTTTCTTCTGCATCTTGCCAAGAAATAAAGGGCTTATTATCTTTAGTCGTCAATACAAATAGTAATGCTCCACAAAGTAAGAAGATATATGCTGGTTCTAGTTCTGGAAATAATTGAGCATATAATGGTCTACTAAAAGATAAGATAATCGCAGTTAGAAATAATACTCCTGAAATGATTTCATCTTTAGAAATAGGATCTTGTTTTATCAGTAATTCTTTAAAGTATTCTTTAGTGCCAGATAATGAATCACAGTGCAAAGTATAAAATATAAGCATAGATAGAATGATACAAGTAATAATGATTAGATA
>CAVAZS010000040.1:0-17475 GCA_963593385.1 Lachnospiraceae bacterium
TCACAAAGAAGGTTTAATGCCTTCTTTTTTTGTATATCGTAAAAAAATAAAAAATTTTCAAGAAAAAGTGAGGATTTACGATTTTTTTGCGAATTATATATGTAGAGGAGGCCTAAAATTTATGGCAAGAATAGAAAAAATCAATCAAAAACAAACAGAAGAATTATTTATGTTACTCTTTGCAAGTGAGAAGAGAAAGGATCTTACACTATCTTTATTTAATGCATTAAATGAAACAGATTATGAAAATCCTGATGATATTAGGGTCAAAGATATAGAAGGTACACTTTTTGTAATGACAAAAGATAATCATTATTTTATGTTAGTTGATGCAGTAAATGTCTGGAATAAAGATTTATTTTTGAATCCTAACATTCCTTTAAAATTCGTGTTATATACAAGAAAAATATATGAACGATATTTACATGAAAATCATTTAAATTGGTTCTCAACACGCCCAATTTATTTTCCTACACCTAAATATTATTGCCTTTATAATGGCATAGAAGAGAGAGACGGAATAGAAACACTTAGACTAAGCGATGCTTATGAAAATAAAGAACATGCCCCAATGGAAGCGATTGTCCATGTGTTTAATCTTGAAAAGAAACAAACTAAATTAAATAAATGTAAGGCACTAATTGATTATGGTCACTTTATAAGTAAATTAAACGAGAATCAAAATAAATACAGTGATATTAAGCAACTAGTGGATAAAACATTAGAAGAGATGGCTGAAGATTTTATGCTTTATGACATTTTTGAACAAGAAAAAGATAAAGTAATCGAAATATTACGAGAAGAATATAGAGACTAATTAAGAAAGAACAAATATTTGTAAATATATGAGATGCCCAAGATGTTTAAATGAGGATCCAGCATATTTTTATAAAGGTGTAAAAGGTTATTATTGTCGTAAATGTATTTCTTTTTCACGTATTTGTATTGAAGATTCTATAGAAGAAGTAAATCTAGAACTTCCGCAAGTAAAAAGTGAAGAATATACACTAGAATATCCTTTGACAGATGAACAACAGAGAATTAGTCACCTTTGTGCCTCAAAGATTGAAGAAACAGATATCTTAATTCATGCAATAACAGGTGCAGGTAAAACAGAACTAGTCGTAGAAACAATTTCTAAAATGTTAGCGAAAAAGAAAAAAGTATGTTTTGCAATAGCACGTAGGCAAGTTGTATTAGAATTAGCAGACCGTTTTAGAAAGATATTTCCTCATGCTAAAGTTGTTGAAGTATGTGGTGGGCATACAAGTGTTTTAGATGGTGACTTAATTGTTTGTACAACGCATCAACTCTATCGGTACTATAATGCATTCGATTTACTAATATTAGATGAACCAGATGCTTTTCCTTTTTATGGTAATGCTGTTTTGCATGGTATAGCCTCTACAGCATGCACAAAACATCATATTTATTTAACAGCTACTCCTGATGAAACCTTAATTCAAAAAGTAAATGAAGGTAGTTTATATGTACTTAATTTAAATCAAAGACCACATAAATATCCACTACCTGTTCCTCGTGTATCAAGTCATTTTCTTTTAGGTAGAATAGTAATATTACTTAAATGGATTAACGAATATAGTAGTTCACCAAGAATGATTTTTGTGCCAACCATTGCAATGGCAAAACAATTACATTTCTTTTTATCTATGCTTATGAGTGTTTATATCTGTACGAGTAAAACAGAAAATCGTGACGAAGTGATTGAAAAATTTAGACAAGATGAAAAAGGTATCTGTATTTGTACAACAGTTTTAGAAAGAGGTGTAACGATTAAGAATGTAAATATATGTGTTTATCTAGCTGACCATCATGTATTTAATGAAGCTTCTTTAATTCAAATGTCAGGACGTGCTGGAAGAAACTTTCATTATCCTAAAGGAGATGTTTTATTCATTACTTCTAAGAAAAGTGAAGTAGTAAAAAAATGTATTGAAGAAATCGAAGGTGCGAATCATGAAGTGTTTAATGTGTGGTAAAGATTTTGATGAGAGTGGATCATTAAAAGAAGTAATATTTGAAGAAGATCTGCTATGTGAAGCTTGTCGAAGTGGTTGGGTAGAAAATAAAAGAAATGACAAGATAGGTAAATATAAAATGAAATCATCTTGGATTTATAATGAGGCATTTAAAACTTGTTTAATTCAATATAAGGAAGCAGGTGATGAAGCATTAAAAGATATTTTCTTATATCCAGTTAAAAGAGATGTTAAGAAATATCTAAAGGGATATACATTACTTCTTATGCCTAGTACAAAGGAAAAACTAGAACAAAGAGGCTTCTCACATTTGAAATACATGTTTTCTTGTTTGAAATTACCGATGCTAGATCCATTTGTTACAGAACAGAATCAAAAAGGTAAATCATTAGAAGAACGTAAAGCTATAGGAAAAAGTATGTTTTTAAAAGAAAATATTCAACTTCCATATAAAATCGCTTTAGTAGATGATGTCTATACAACAGGTTCTACAATACAAGGTGCACTTAATTGTATTGATGAAAAAAAGCATAAAATAAAAATATATACAGTTGCTAGAGTGCCTATTCTTGAATGATTCATGCTTTACAATGTATAATATTATCGCTTTTTAGGAGGTTTTTTATGGCAAACATTTTTGATAGGATTTTAAATACCGATGCACATAAAATAAAAGAAATAGAAAAGAAGATTAAACCAGCTGAAGACATGGCTGAAAAATATAAAGCGATGAGTGATGAAGAACTAAAAGCTGAAACACCACGATTAAGAGAGCTACTTGCGTCAGGAAAGACATTAGATGATATTTTACCTGAAGCTTTTGCTACAGCTCGTGAAGCATGTCGAAGAGTTATTGGTGAATATCCATATCATGTTCAATTAATCGGTGCTTGCATTATGCAAGGTGGCGATATTGCTGAAATGAAGACAGGTGAAGGTAAAACATTGACATCTGTTATGGCTGTATATCTAAATGCTTTAGCTGGACAAGGTGTTCATGTTGTTACAGTTAACGAATACTTATCTAAGCGTGACTCAGAGTGGATGGGTGAAATTCACCGTTTCTTAGGTTTAACAGTTGGCTTAAACTTAAGAGAAATGACTCCGGCTCAAAAAAGAGCTGCATATGCCTGTGATATTACATATACAACAAACTCTGAATTAGGTTTTGACTATTTAAGAGATAACATGGTTACTAATGCAAAAGATAGAGTACAACGTGGCTTGAATTTTGCTTTAGTTGATGAAGTTGACTCAATTTTAATCGATGAATCAAGAACACCATTAATTATTTCTGGTGGTATGAAACAAACAGCGAACTTATACTTACAAGCTGATCGTTTTGTTAAACGTTTAAAACAAGAACAAGATTATGAAATTGATGTTAAGGGTCGTACATGTCAATTAACAGAAGCTGGTGTAAGTAAAGCTGAAAAAGCATTCCGTATTGAAAACTTATATAATCTTGATCATACACAATTATTACATCGTATTAACCAAGCATTAAAAGCAAACTATGTTATGGCAAAAGACGTTGAATATGTTGTAGATAAGGAAAATGATCAAATTCATATCGTTGATCCAAATACTGGTAGATTAATGAAAGGTAGAGAATGGTCTGATGGTTTACATCAAGCAGTATGTGCTAAAGAAGGTATCTCTATTCGTCAAGAAACTACTGTATTAGCTACAATTACTTACCAGAATTTCTTCCGTTTATATAACAAGTTAGCTGGTATGACGGGTACTGCTAAAACAGAGGAAGAAGAATTCCATGAGATTTATAACATGCTTGTTCTAGAAGTTCCTACAAATAAACCTGTAGCACGTGTTGATGATCCAGATGCAGTATTTGGAACAAAGAAAGCTAAGTTTGATGCATTAGTAGCTGAAGTAGAAAAGCGTCATGCGACAGGACAACCAGTTCTTGTAGGTACAATTGCAGTTGAAACTTCAGAATTAATAAGCCAAATGCTTAAACAAAAGAAGATTCCACATGAAGTATTAAATGCGAAGAATAATGAGCGTGAAGCTGAAATTATTGCTAAAGCAGGTGAAAAAGGTTCTGTTACAATTGCGACAAATATGGCAGGTCGTGGTACAGATATTAAGCTTGGAGAAGGCGTTAGAGAACTAGGTGGTTTATGCGTGCTTGGTTCTGAACGTCATGAATCTAGACGTATTGATAACCAATTGAGAGGCCGTTCTGGTAGACAAGGTGATCCAGGTGAATCAAGATTCTATGTATCTGTACAAGATGATTTGATGGTTCGTTTCGGTAGTGAAAGAATGGAAGGCTTATTTGCTAAGTTAGGTGATGAAGCTATTGAAAGTAAGACAATTACTAAATCTATTACTTCTGCACAAAAACGTGTTGAAGGTATTAACTTTGATGCTCGTAAAACTTTACTTCAATATGACGATGTATTACGTCAACAACGTGAAGTAATGTATGAACAAAGAAACTTTATTCTAGACAATGAAGATGTACATAATGTCATTAAAGGAATGTTTAATCGTGTGATTTCTGATACAGTAAGTGCACATATTATTCCTGATTCTAGACATAATGAAGTTAATGTTGAAGAACTTGTTGCGTCATTAAATAAAATGGGATTTGTAGATCTTATTACAGTCAATGAATTAATGAACAAGACAAGTGAAGATATTACAAGTATTATCGATGAAAAAGCTTGGAATGCTTATGATACTAAGATTGAACCTGTTAAAGACAAGATTCGTCAATTCGAGAGAGAAATGTCTTTAAGAGTTATTGACCGTGCATGGGTAGATCATATTGATACTATGAGTAAATTACGTGATGGTATTGGATTAAGAAGTTATGCACAAGATAATCCATTACAAGCATATGTTACTGAAGGATATCAATTATTTGAAAATATGATGCAATCAATTGCTCAAGGTATTGTGACATATTGTATGAACTTAAAGGTTGTTCAAGAAAATAGCACAGAAAAAGCATAAGAGGTTTATTTATGGAATTATATGACATGAAACAAAGCATTCTAAAGAGCCAAGCTAAATTGGAGCAGCTTGGCGAATCTCTTTGACTTTTCTAGCAAACAAGCAATTATTGAAAAAAATGAAGAGTTAATGAATGGTGAAAACTTTTGGAATGACCAAAAGAAAGCACAAAATATCATTCGTGAAACAAATAATTTGAAATCTTTATTAGAAAATCATAAAAAGTTAACAACAGCTTTTGAGGAACTTGACGCAAGTGTAGAAGAACTAAAAGAGAGTTTTGATGATGATTTAAAAGAACTTGTTGATGAAGAATATAAAACAACAATGAAATCTTTTGAGGAATATGAAATACAAGTTTTATTAAGTGGTCAATATGATGATCACAATTGTATTTTAGAAATTCATCCAGGTGCTGGTGGAACAGAGGCAATGGATTGGGCTCAAATGCTTTATCGTATGTATTGCCGATATGGAGAAAGAAAAGGATATAAGATTACTGTCCTAGATTATCTAGAAGGTGAAGAAGCTGGAATTAAATCTGTTTCTGTCTTGTTAGAAGGACCAATGGCTTATGGTTATTTAAAGGCAGAAAATGGTGTACATCGTTTAGTACGTATTTCTCCTTTTGATTCTAATGCTAGAAGACATACATCGTTTGCGTCAGTAGAAGTTATCCCCGAGTTTGAAGATGACATGGATATCGAAATTGATGAAAAAGATTTAGATGTCATTACAATGCGTGCTAGTGGTGCTGGTGGACAACATATTAATAAGACAGATAGTGCTGTAAGAATGACACATATTCCTACTGGTATTGTTGTGTCTTGTCAAACAGAACGTTCACAAATTCAAAACCGTGAAAGATGTTTGAATATGTTAAAGTCTAAGCTCTTACAAAGAAAGATTGAAGAAAATGCCAAGAAGATGGCAGATATAAAAGGTGAACAAAAAGCAATTGAATGGGGTTCACAGATACGTTCATATGTTTTTTGCCCATATACTATGGTGAAGGACTTAAGAACAGGATACGAGGTAGGAAATATACAAGCTGTTATGGATGGTGATCTTGATGGTTTCATCTATAGCTATTTGCGTTCACAAATAGAATAAGTAGTTATGGCAAAAGAAATAAGATATGAGCTGAATATAAATGATTATAGTTTTTGTAATCAGGGTGAAGTTTATGAAGTATTAAAAAATATACTTCATTTATCGGAACATGAAATATCACAATGTAAATTCGATGGGGAAATATTGGTGAATGGTGACAAAGTTCATGTAGATTCACATATGAAAGTATCGGATATTTTAATTGTGCGTTTTCCTGAAGACAAAGTTCATGAAGTAGTTGATGTTGAAGAAGAACCAGACATACTTTATGAAACAGAAGACTTTGTAGCAGTAAATAAACCAAGTGGTATTCCTACTCATGCAAGTCATAATCATTTAAATGATTCAACAGGAACAATCTTAATTTCTCATTACCAAAAACAAGGTATTCCTTTTACGGCAAGATCAATTGGAAGATTAGATAATGAAGTAAGTGGTGTTGTATTATTTGCTAAAAATCAACCTGCAGCTTCTAGACTGAATGCTGAAAGAAAATCATTACAATTACGTAAAATCTACATTGCCTATGCTGAAGGAATATTCGATGAAAAAGAAGGAACGATTTCTTTACCTTTAAGTAAAGTAGAAGAAGGAAAAGAAAGAGTTGTAGATCATGAAAATGGTCAAAAAGCCATTACGCGTTATCAAGTAATGGAAGAAAGAGAAATAGATGGACTATCTTTTAGCATTGTTGCTGTAACAATTATTACAGGACGAACACATCAAATTAGAGCTCATTTTAAGGCGATTGGTCATCCACTACTTGGTGATGCCTTATATGGTGGGAATACAGATTATATCGATCGTGTAGCGTTACATGCGGCTAAGATGGAATTTATTTCTCCTTTTTCAGAAGAAAAAATCAATATATCTGCTCCTCTTGCGGATGATATGAAAGCTATTGTAAAAAATAGTTCTATATATGAGCATGAGATTGAAACGGATGAAAAAACAAAAGAACTAACAGAAGAAATCATTCAACCAGTTCAAGAAGAAATAAAAAAAGAAAAAAAGGAAGTTCCAAGAGAAGAAGTAGCAGTTGTCTTAGAAGAAGAGAAAAAATCTCATAAAGTACTAATCGTTATTTTTGTTTTATTACTATTAGGACTAATTGGTTTCGGAATTTATTACTTTGTGACAAATTACTATAAACCAATGTTAATAGATGACCCTGTTGTTACAGAAACACGAACTGATGATGAATTGTATGATTCTTTAATTATGTCATTTAATGATATTGAGACAGTTAATTTAAATGCTGAATTTGATCCAATGTCATTAGTTGATTCTTATGAAGGTGATATAACAATACTTCATACACTTGATACATCAAAGTCTGGATTACAACATATTGTTTATAAGCTATCGATTAAAAATCAAAATGATAAAGATATTACGCGAATATACGTTAAAGAAATAACGGTAAAAGGTAGCGAAATAGGTGCTATTTTTGAGGCGACAAGTGTCACAATCAAAGCTGGAACTGAATTTGATCCTCGAGCCAATATTAAAGGTATATATGATTCTAATGGCACAGAACTAACATATAGTGAAGAACTTGTTGAAGGAACATATATTATTGAAAGTGATGTAAATAACCAAAAAGAAGATACTTATACAGTAACAATTAAAATGATGGATGAAAGTGGTGCAACTTCTAAAGCTAGCTATGAAGTTATTGTAAAAGGTACAATTGGAACAAATGAGCCAGTTATATGGATTCGTAAAGATGAAATTACAATCACTAAAGGAGCAACATATGACATTATTAATAATGTCATTTCTGTTTCTGATTCTAAGGGAAATGCATTAGCTTACGCAAAAACGGAGAAAACAGGTAGTTATACAATTACTACAGATTTCAATAATCAAGTAGTAGGTACATATACCGCAAAACTAATTGCGACAGATAGTGAGGGTAATAAAGGTTACGATGATTGGAAAATCATAGTTAAAGAGCCTTCACCTACTTCATCTGCTTCAACAGATCAAACAGCTCCAAAAATATGGATTTATAAAGATGAAATTACATTAAGAAAAGGAACAACATATGATGTAGCTAGTAATGTTATGTCTGTAACAGATGATGTAGATGGAAAGTTACCATATAGTGCTACGGAAGCTAATGGTACATATACAATTGTTACGAACTTTGATGTTCAAACACCTGGAACATATGATGTACAACTTATTGCAATAGATAATGCGGGAAACAAATCGACAGATGAATGGAAAATTATAGTCTTAGATAATAGTAGTTCTGATGGAGTTGGACCACATATTTTAATTCGATATGACAATATTACAATTAAAACTGGTGCAAGTATTAACTTAAGAACAAATGTTATTTCTGTAACTGATGCAATAGATGGAACAATTCCTTATGCGGATAGTGAACAACTAGGAAAATATACAATTGTTTCAGATTTAAATATTAATGAACCTGGTGTTTACAATGTGCAGTTAATCGCATTAGATAAAGAAGGTAATCGTACTACAGATGAATGGACGATTACTGTTGAATCAAAACCTGATTCTGATTCAACACCTCCACAAATTTGGATTTATCAAGACTACTTTACGGTTACAGTTGGTGCAAACTACAACTTATCTAAAAATATTATGTCTGTAACAGATGATGTTGATGGTGCATTACCTTGGAGTGATCATGAGGCTAATGGTACATATACGATTGTTTCAGATTTTGATATCAACAAAGTAGGGGAATACTATGTTCAACTTATTGCAATAGATAGTTCTGGTAATCGCTCTACAGATGATTGGATTGTTAATGTGGTAGATGCTTCTGGAGAAGATAAGGGCGATGGAAGTAGTAATTCTGATCAAATTTATAACTATCTAACAGGTACAGTTGGTTTGAACCGTGCAGCTGCTATTGGTATAATGGCTAATATTAAACGTGAATCTTCTTATAATCCTGATACATATAATAACTCTGGAAATTATGGCTTATGTCAATGGGGTGGTTCACGTTATAGAAGACTAATGGAATTCTGTAAAAATAATGGTCTAGATTATCGTACAGTTAGTGGTCAAGTTCGCTATATTGAATATGAATTAAATAATTATTACACAAGTGTATTATCTCAACTACAAGGAGTAGAAGATAGTAAAGATGGTGCATATAATGCCGGATATATCTTTGCTGAACAATATGAAGGTGCTGGTCCAGGATATCCAGAACAAGCTGGGGAAAGCGCTAAGAGCATGTATTAGTTATGATTAAAGATGATTTATTTAGCTTTAAAAACGAACAATATCAAGTATTTCAAAGTTCATTAATTCCAACTATTCCAAAAGATACTGTAATTGGAGTAAGAACACCAATTCTAAGAAAATATGCTAAAGATTTGTCTAATAAAGTGAGAGATAGCTTTATGCAAGAATTACCTCATCAATATTATGAAGAAAATATCTTACATGCGATTTGTTTGTCAGAATTAAAAGATTACGATCTTTTTATGAAAGAAATAGAAAGATTTCTACCATATATTGATAATTGGGCAGTATGCGATATCATCAAACCTAAAGTCGTTCAAAAGGATAAGAAAGACTTTATTCAATATATTAAAAAGTGGATTAATTCTAATGAAGTATATACAATTCGTTTTGGAGTAGATATGTTAATGACATATTACTTGGATGAAGATTATCGTAAGACATATTTAAAGTATCCATTGAAAGTGAAATCTAATGATTATTATGTCAAAATGGTTATTGCTTGGTATTATGCAACAGCACTTGCAAAACATTATGATGACACAATAGTTATACTAGAAGAAAAGAAATTATCAAAATGGGTACATAATAAAACGATTCAAAAAGCAATAGAAAGTTATCGTATCACTCTTGAACAAAAAGAGTATTTAAAATCATTGAAGATAAAATGAAAAGGCAATTTTGTAATTGCCTTTTCTCTTAGCCTAGCATCATTGAATCTGTTACTATACCACCAGCTGTATCAAATTTTTCTAATAAATCTGATACTTCAAGTTTACTTTTTTCTTCACCACTTACATCATAAATGATTTTGCCATCACACATCATAATTAAACGTGTACCATATTTTAAGGCATCTCTCATGTTATGCGTAACCATAAATGTTGTTAGATTGTTTTCTTTTACTAATTTATCTGTAAGCGTTAATACTTTAGAAGCAGTTTTAGGATCTAGTGCTGCAGTATGTTCATCAAGAAGAAGTAATCTAGGTTTTTGCATAGTAGCCATAAGTAATGTTAGTGCTTGTCTTTGACCACCTGATAGTAGTCCTACTTTACTTGTTAAACGATCTTCAAGACCAAGATTAAGCTCTTTAAGTAAAGCTTTGTATTCTTCACGTTCTGCATCTGTAATTCCAACTTTTAAAGTTCTTTTTTGTCCTCTTCTTTTTGCGAGAGCCATATTTTCTTCAATTTGCATTGTGGCAGCTGTACCAGTCATAGGATCTTGGAAAACTCTACCGATATATTTCGCTCTTTTATAGTCAGGCAGTTTTGTAAGATCATTATCATCAATCATTATTTTTCCACTATCAATATTCCAAATACCAGCTATTGCATTGAGCAAAGTAGATTTACCTGCGCCATTAGAACCGATAACAGTAACGAATTCACCGTCATTTAGTGTTAATGAAACACCATTTAATGCATGTTTTTCATTGACTGTACCTTGGTTAAATGTTTTATATATATTTTCAACTTTTAACATATTATTTACCACCTTTACTATATTTGCTTTTCCAATAAGGAATTGCTAAGAAAATTGCGACAACAACAGATGTTAATAGTTTAAGGTCATCAGTAGATAAACCTAGTTTTAGTACAAATTGAATCACTGCATAATAGATGATTGCACCTATAACACACGCGAATAATTTAAGACCAAAGTTTTTAAATATTTTAGAAAAGATAACTTCGCCAATAATTACAGCAGCTAGTCCAATGACGATTGCGCCTCTACCCATATTGATATCAGAGAATCCTTGATATTGAGATAATAATGCGCCAGATAAAGCAACTAGACTATTTGATAAAATAAGACCAATTACTTTGTTTTTATCTGTATTAATACCTTGAGCACGTGCCATATTCACATTCGCTCCTGTTGCACGGATTGAAGAACCAAGTTCTGTGCCAAAGAACCAATATAAGATAGCAATTGTTAAAATAACAAAGATTGTAACAACTAATATTGGATTTCTTAAAGATAATTCACGAACATATCTTGATGAAACAAGTAAGTTATATTTATCTACACTAATTGGTAGGTTAGATTTAGAAAAACTGCTTGTATTAAATCCCATGATATGAAGATTGATAGAATATAAAGCAAGTTGTGTTAAGATGCCGGCTAAAATTGCAGGAATGCCAAACCTAGTAATAAATAAACCAGTTACGAGACCTGCTAAAGCACCAGCAATAATTGCACATAATAGTGCAAGCCACATTGGTGCACCACTAACAAGTAAGATGACACAAGTAGCTCCACCTGTACAAAGTGATCCATCTACCGTTAAGTCGGCAACATCTAATATTTTGTAAGTAACATATACACCAATTGCCATGATTCCCCAAATTAATCCTTGAGAAATAGCGCTTGGTAACGAATTTAATAAGCCTGTTAAAAAAGTCATACATTCTCCTTAAAAAATAAGAGAGTCAGGATAACTAACTCTCTTCAGTGTGATTAACCTTCAATTTCTACATAATCACTTGGAATTTCAATACCAAGTTGTTCAGCATTTGCTTTGTTGTATTTCTTAGTGAATGTTGGAGCAAATTCAATATCCATAGTAGAAATATCTGCACCATTTAATAAGATATCTGCAGCCATTTCACCAGTCTTATAACCAATGTCATAGTAAGAAATTGTTAATGTTGCTACACCACATCCTGAACAAATACCTTCTTCACCAGCAAATACTGGAACTCCAGCAGGAATAACAACATTTGCGATAGCTTCTGTATTAGCAGCTGCAGTGTTATCTGTTGGAATATAGATTACATCAACGCCATCGTTTACAGCACTTTCTGTAACAGAAGTAACATCGTTTGAATCGTTAAATGTATATTTCTTTGTAGTAATACCAGCTTCACTTAATACTTCAGCAACTTTATCTACTTGATATTCTGAGTTAGCTTCAGCTGAGCAATATAGTAATCCAACGCTCTTTGCGTCTGGGAATAATTCTGTAATCATTTGAGCTTGTTGATCTAGAGGAGCTAAATCACTTGTACCAGACACGTTACTTGGAATTTCTCCACCTAATACAACATCATAAACAGTAATAGATGTTCCTAGGACTGGAATAGTGCTAGTAGCAGCACTAGCAGCTTGTAAAGCAGCTGTAGCATTTGCCATGATTAAGTCAACGCCATCTGCGACAAAGCCACCAACAATAGTTGCACAGTTTGCAGATTCACCACTAGCATTTTGTACATCAACATTAGTGATGCCGTTTTCTTTTAAAGCATCTACAAATCCTTCAGTAGCTAAATCTAGAGCAGGATGTTGTAGAAGTTGTACAACACCAATCTTAAAGTCTTTTTCTTCAGTAGAAGTTGTTGCAGTAGAAGTTGCAGTATCACTTGATTCTGTTGAACCACAAGCTCCTAACGAAAGAATACATGTAATAGATAATATTTTTGTTAGTAATTTCTTCATTGTTAATTTTCCCCCTTTAACAATTGTATATAGATGATATCTATTTTACTTTAATATTCTAAAAGTACATGTAAAATGTGTCAAATGAAATGATGTCTTTTCAACACTTTGAAAAAAATTTCATAAAATGATTGATATTGTGAAAATTATTAAATAGTAATAATTAAATTATTCATTCCAAATGTATTTACATATTCAACAGATTTAGCACTCTTCATGACAATACGGATACCCATGTTTTTTTCAGGATGTTCTGGATCAAATTTGAATGAATTGTATTTTTTAACAACATCAAATTTTCTACAATTATCTCTGAGTCTAATATTGATTTCATTATCCGCAATCATTACAAAGACATCGATTGATATTTTTCTTTTTTCTGTAGATTGATTATGTTCAATTATATTACAAGCCATTTCTTCATAGCATAAAGCCACAAACATTGATCTTGTACTTTCTATTCCATGATTTACACAAAATGATTGTATATCATTGGAAGTATGAACTATCTTTTCAATAGCGTCATCGCTTGCATCAATTCTACGTATGATTTTATCATTATCATTAATTTCACATTTAGTAGGTATTGGGAACATAAGCTCCATACCACCTTTTTTGCTTTCAATATATTGAATGATTATTGCCGTAATAATTGTGAGCAATGATGTTACAGGAAAAGCCATCCATATACCTGTTACACCAAATAGATTTCCTAATACAAATATTGTGGCAACTAAATAAACAAATCTACTGAGGAAACTAAGTGTATTTGAGCGTTTGAATTTATCTATCCCTTGCTCATAGGCTTGAATTATTTCACTTAGTGCAAGTAGTGGCATATTAATCGCAACACATCTAATCGCAACCGTTAAATATTTACATACCATTAAATTGTCATGAGCATAAAGTCCTGCAATAGGGTTAGCAAATATTATGATGATTATGGCAAAAAGAAATTCAATACCTAAAGCCATTTTAATACTTGAATTTCGCAAAGATTTAAGGGCGTCTTTATTTCGTTCTCCTACATATAAAGAAGTTAATAAAATTACGGCAGAGGAAATACCGTTGATAAAACATTCTGGAATACTTGAAAAATTATTACGCATTGACATTGCACTCATTGCAATATCACCACCTATAGTAATAACGATAGTATTTACTATAGCAGGTCTTAGAGTGTTACATATACGTTTTACAAATTTTGGTAAACCTATTTTTGCAATATCTTTTAGATATTTACCATTAAATGTTTTAAGAGAAATCGTTATAGCAGGATTTTTAATCAAAGGAACTGAAATTACGATTAATCCAAGCCATTGTGAAATGCTTGAAGCAAGTCCTATTCCAAATAAACCACAACCTGTAAAAGCCATTACTAAATCTAATATGATATCTGATACTGCTATGGTTATGATAGATAGAGCGATACTTTTAGTTTTGCCTATTGCTTGAGCAATTGGTGTTAATACAACCACAAGAATAAAAGCTGGAACTCCTAAGGAAAGACTAATTAGATAATCTCTAGCATCGTCATATAAATTTGCAGCATTTCCTCTAGCACCAAGTAAGCGAACAATTGGACCTGCACCGAAAAATAATATAAGAAATAAAACAATGGATATAATCACAGCTACTGTTATAGAAGTGGATAGTACACTTTTAGCTTGATCTTTATCTCCTTTTCCTAAAAAATCAATAAATAGTTTTTGTGCCCCAAGCATAATCATGCCAGAGAATACCCCGAGTATACTGAAAAATGGAGAAGCAATACCTGACGCTCCCATAGCCATACTACCTAGGAAAACACTAGTAATTAGACCATCAATAAAACCAACTCCTTGTTGAGATAATTCTTGGCAAATCATGACAAGACAAGTCTCACGGAATAGATTTTTTTGAATTAAACTTTCTTTATTGTCTTTATTCATATAAAGTCATACCTTTCTTGTATCAAAGATTAAGTAAATGTTACATATTATCATAATTGATTTTATCATCTATTTTAGTGAAAAAACTATTTTATATGATAATTTAAAATGTAAGAGATTAATCGAAAATACGGTACACAGGTGAAGCGTTAAATAACGCATTATAATGCGACATTTAACTATTTTGCTGTAAAACTTAAATGAGAAATATGTCGAAATGAATGATGGCTTTTCATTGATGCTAAAAATGATAAATAATATAATTTGAAATATAAAAATTAAGGAGGTACAAAATGTTAAATTATACGCATGATATTCCAACTAAAATTCACTTTGGTAAAGGATCTATTCAATATTTAGCTGAATCATTAGAACCATTTGGTAAGAATGTATTGCTAGCTTATGGTGGTGGTTCAATTAAAAAAATTGGATTATACGATGAAGTTATAAAAATATTAAATGATCATGGATTTACGATTACAGAATGTAGTGGTATAGAGCCAAATCCTCGTATTGAATCTGTAGAAAAAGGCGTAAAGCTTTGCAAAGAAAATCGTATTGATGTAGTTCTTGCAGTAGGTGGAGGAAGTACGATTGATTGTGCTAAAGCAATTTGTACTGGTGTTTACTATGAAGGTGATTTATGGGATATGGTAAAAATACATGATAATACTAGAAAAGCATTACCGTTAGTTGATATTTTAACTTTAAGTGCAACAGGTTCTGAATATGATGGAGGAGGTGTTATTTCTAACTTAGAAACAAAAGAAAAGCTTGGAAATAACTTTACTTATCCTACAGTTTCTATTTGCGATCCTACATATACTTTCTCGGTTTCTAAATATCAAACAGCAGCTGGATCAGCAGATATTATGTCTCATATTTTTGAAGGGTATTTTTCAAGAACAATGGATAGCGATTTAGCAGATGGCATAGCAGAGACAATACTTAAATCTGTAATGAAGAATTTGCCTATTGCGTTAAAAGATCCAACTAATTATGAAGCACGAGCAAATCTAATGGCTGATTCTAGTATTGCTTGTTCAGGTATTCCTGAATATGGTAAAGCTTCAACAGGATGGCCTTGTCATGCAATGGAACATGAATTAAGTGCATTCTATGATATTACCCATGGCGTAGGATTAGCAATTTTAACTCCTAGATGGATGAGATATATTCTAAAGAAAGATCCAACAACATTAGAACGATTTACTAAATTTGCTAGAAATGTTATAGGATTAGATGGCGAAGATGAAGAAAAACTAGCAAATGATGCGATTGATCAATTAGAACAGTTCTTTAAAGATTGTGAAATCCCAATGACATTAACAGAACTAAATATTGATTCAACACATTTTATAGAAATGGCAAAACACGCTAATAGAAATAATCGCTTGTTAAATGCATATGTACCATTAACAGAAGACGATGTAGTCGCAATTTATAAAGATTGTTTATAAATTATGTTTGCTGATATAACTTTAAAAGTTACACCTCAGATGGTGAAGAATGCTGAAGGCAATGAAAAGAAAGCTTTAGTTGGTCATATAGGAACACATTTCGATGTTATGAATAAAGAATTCCCATTAGATTATCTGAAACGTAAAGCAATAGTATTTGATGTTAGTCAAATAAAAAATAGAGAAATAGAAAAAAATGATATAGATTTCTCTAAAATAGAAAAAGATATGTTTGTTGGATTCTATACAGGATTTATAGAAGAACATGAATATGGTACTAAGACATATTTTAAAGAACATCCTGAACTATCATTATCTTTAATTGAAGAATTGGTGAAAAAAGAAATATCAATTATTGGAATAGATTTTGCTGGAGTAAGAAGAGGAAAAGAACATACTCCAACTGATCAATATTGTGCAGATTATGGCATATTTATTGTTGAAAATTTATGCAATTTAAAATCAATAATCAATATTACAGATAATTTGATGATTTACACCTTTCCAATGAATTATGCAAATATGTCAGGTTTACCAAGTAGGGTAGTTGCTGAATATTAAAATAATACCTCAGAAATTTCTGGGGTTTTATTGTCCTTTGAATCGGCAATAAATATTTATTATTCAGCTTGAACGTTTGAAGAATTTTGCCGAATAAATCAAAGATAGGTATAATATGGTTGATACTTTTTGAAGGAGATCTTTTATGCAATATCTTTCAGTGGCAGAAATGGCAAAAAAGTGGAATATATCAGAACGTAGTGTTAGAAATTATTGTGCTAACTATAGAATTGATGGAGCTGTTTTAACTAATAATATATGGCGTATTCCTGAAAACACAAAAAAACCAGAACGTTTAAATAAAAAAATAAATAGAACAAATAATCTGATATATATTTTGAAAGAAGAAAAGAATAGTAAATATTCGGGAGGCATTTATCGTAAAACGCAAATTGAATTAACTTATAATTCAAATCATATAGAAGGTAGTCGATTAACGCATGATCAAACTAGATTTATATTTGAAACAAATACAATTGGATTAGAAAATGAAATAATTAATATAGATGATTTGTTAGAAACAGTTAATCATTTCCAGTGTGTGGATATGATTATTGAACACGCTAATAATAAGTTAAACGAAAGTTTTATCAAACGATTGCACTATTTATTAAAAAAAGATACGAGTGATTCAAGAAAAGATTGGTTTTTGATAGGTGAATATAAAAAGCTTCCAAATGAAGTTGGAGGTATAGAAACTAGTAGTCCAGAAAATGTTTCTAGTAAAGTGAAGGAATTATT
>CAVAZS010000041.1:0-17473 GCA_963593385.1 Lachnospiraceae bacterium
TGTCTGCTGAAGCATTTGGTATTCTAGCTAAAGAATTTATTGAAGTTTATAAAAAAATAGAAAATAAATAGAAGTTAAGCTCATGCAAAAATACATGAGCTTTTAATATACTTATCTTTAACTATATTTAGAGCTAGATGTTGTTATAAAATAAGTGCATAAGGTAATTAGTATTCTAGAAAGGATATATTTTATGAGTAAGTTTCCTAAAGATTTTTTATTTGGTGGTGCAATTAGTGCATGTCAAGCAGAAGGTGGATGGAATGAAGATGGTAGAACATTAACGATTCCTGATATCGTGAAAAAGATTAGACCAGAAGAACGCAAAACATTTAGCCAAGCTACAATTACAAAAGAAGATGTAGAAAAAGGAAAAGTGGGACCTGTTAGTGATTATCCTAAAAGATGGGGAATAGATTTTTATCATACTTATAAAGAAGATATAAAGTTGATGAAAGAAATGGGCTTTAAAGTATTCCGTTTTTCTATTGCATTAAGTAGAGTATTTCCTAACTTAGATGAAGAAGAACCAAATCCTAAAGCTTTAGAATATTATGATCGTTTGATTGATTGTGTAATTGAAAATGGAATGGAACCATTAGTTACCATGTCTCACTTTGATCCACCTATTGCGATTATTGATAAATATGGTGGATGGTATAACAGAAAGATGATTGATATCTTCTATAAATATTCAAAAGTATTATTAGACCGTTATCACGACAAAGTAAAATATTGGTTACCATTTAATGAAATTAACGCTGCAGTACTAGCACCATTTAAAGGTGTAGCAGTATTAAATGATGAAGATGACTATGAAAACAAATGTTGGAATAGTGCACATAATCAATTCATTGCGGCTGCGAAAACAATAAAGTATGGACGTGTTCATTATCCTGAACTTAAATTTGGTTGTATGGTTGCGTATATGGAATGTTATCCATATTCATGTGACCCTAGGGATGTTTTATATACTAATCAATATGATGAAATGACAAATCTTGTCTTTTTAGATGTACAGGCAAAAGGAAAATATCCATATTTTGCCCATAAATATTTCAAAGAACATAATGTCAAATTAAATGTTGAAGATAATGATGAAGCTATTTTAAAAGATGGTGTAGTAGATTGGGTTGGATATTCTTATTATCAATCTAATGTACAATCTTATTCACAAGTTGGTAAAACTGTCATTAATGGTAATTTAAAAGGTGGTTTAAAAAACAAGTATTTAACAGCTAATGATTGGGGATGGCAAATTGATCCTGTTGGCTTAAGAATATTAACAAATAAGCTATATGACCGTTATAATAAGCCATTATTCGTACTAGAAAATGGTATAGGCATGATTGAAAGCTTAGATGAAGAAAATAAAGTACATGATACATATCGTATTGATTATTTAAGTAAACACTTAAAAGCATTAAAAGATTCAATAGAAGATGGATGCGAAGTGATTGGTTATACATGGTGGGGCCCTATTGATTTGATTAGTTCTGGTACAAGTGAAATGGCTAAACGCTATGGATTTATCTTTGTTGATCAAGATGATGAAGGTAATGGTAGTAAAAAAAGATATAAAAAAGATAGTTTTGATTACTATAAACACATTATTGAAACTAGTGGGGAAGAATTATAAAAGTAAATAATGTGGAAAAATTACAATGTCAAACTATAAAGAATGGCTAATAGAAAGATATCAAATAGAAAAGAAGAAATTTGATTGTTCAGGTATATATTCATATACCCAATGTCTAATGGCATATAATTCTAATAAAATTGAAGGAAGCAAGATGACTTTGGATCAAACAATATCTTTATTTAATTATGGAATATTGCCGAAAAATGATGACTATTATAGAGCTAAAGATGTTGAGGAAATGAATGGTCATTTTCTAATGTTTAATTATATGCTTGAGTCATTAGAATTAGATTTAAGCGAAGATATTATTAAAAAGTTTCATTATGAATTAAAATCAGGTGTATTTGTAGATAGAGCAAATGGTTATACAATAGGCGATTATAAAAAGCGTCCTAATATGGTAGGAATGTACAAAACGGTATTACCAAGTGAAGTGAATGATGAAATGAAATCTTTATTAGAATGGTATAGTGGTAAGGAAAAAACTGTAGAAACATTAGCAGAATTTCATGCTAGATTCGAGTCGATTCATCCATTTCAGGATGGAAATGGCAGAACAGGTAGAATGATATTGTTTAGAGAATCACTTAGATATGATGCGTTACAACCATTTATCATTCTTGATGAAGATAGAAATGAATATCTAGAAAGTTTAAAACAATATAGAGAAGAAAATAAAGCAGATAAATTAATAGAATTAATTCATTTAGAAGCAAATAAATATTATTCAAATTGTAAATATTTTATCGGTGAATCTGAAGAATAGCACAAAAGTTTCTTAGAGCTTAACACTAAGAAACTTTTAGTTTGCCTTGAAGCATAGGAAAAACATGTACGCGAAACAGGGGAAAAACATGTACGCGAAACAGGGGGATTATGTGAAAATATGTGATACAAATAAAACAAACAGGAAAAATTTTAGGAATGATAAAATAAATATGTAAATGGAGAAAATATGAAAAAAGTAACTTTTTATTATGTGAGACATGGTGAAACATTATTTAATCAAGAAGGAAGAATGCAAGGATTTTGTGATAGTCCTTTAACAGAAAAAGGTTTGTCACAAGCTCAGCAAGCAAGAGAAATATTACTGAATAAAGATATAGCAATGTGTTATACATCAACTAGTGAAAGATGTATTGATACTGCGCATATTATTATTCAAGATAGAAATATTCCAATTCATTATGAAAAAGATTTAAAAGAAATTAATTTTGGTACATATGAAGGGGCTAGAATAGAAAATCATTTCGAAGAAATTAATCGTAGGAGAAGAGGAACTCGTGATTGGACAGATGTTGGTGGTGAAAATCATGAACAAGTAATTGCTAGAGTACATCGTATATACAATAAAATATTTGATTCATGTAAAGATGGAGATTCTGTAATAGTTGTGTCACATGGGGCTATCTTTATGCAATTATTTGATGAATTCTTCGGACAAAATGTATTTGATGTTTTTCCTAAAATAGGTAAAGCAAATCCTATACCTAATGGATATGTGTGCTGTTTTGAAAGAATTGATGATAAATATAGTTTGGTATCAATAAATAGTAAATAATACATGTTTGCATTGGATACATATACAAAATCCTGAAGTGGCATCAAAATTATTGGAATTAGAATTGTGTTAGAAAATTGTTTTATAGGTCATGATACAATATTAAAAAGCATAAAGTAGAAAAGGAGCGATAACGATGACAGAGACTATTAAATTGCCTGTGGGAATAGAAAAATTTTCTGATATTCGAAAAAAAGGTTATTACTATGTTGATAAAACTAAATTAATAGAACAATTATTTGATAGTCGTGGAAAAGTTAATCTTTTTACTCGCCCTCGCCGTTTTGGGAAAACTCTTAATATGAGCATGTTGAAATATTTCTTTGAAATAGATACTGATGCAACATTATTTGATGGTTTATATATAACAAAAAATAAAGAATTATGTGAAAAACACATGGGGAAATATCCTGTTATATTCCTTACTATGAAAGATATTGATGGTTTGACTTTTGAAGATGCAAAATATCAAATAATTGAATTGATTGCTAAAGAAGCAGAAAGATTTTCTTTTTTAGGTGATAGTCATAACTTGTCACAAAGAGACAAAGAGAAATACAATGATTTAATAGCATATTCAAATGGTAAATATTTGTTGAATGATGAGCTATTGAGTGCATCATTACAACTACTATCAGAACTTTTAAGTAAGCATTATAACCAAAATCCAATTATCTTAATAGATGAATATGATGTTCCATTATCAAAGGCTTTTGACAATGGTTACTATAAGGAAATGGTTTACTTAATTCGTGCATTATTTGGAAAAGCACTAAAAACAAATGATGCGTTAGAATTTGCAGTTTTAACAGGATGCTTAAGAATATCTAAAGAAAGTATTTTTACGGGATTAAATAATTTTAAGATTCTTTCTATTACTGATACTAGATTTGATGAACAATTTGGTTTTACAGATGATGAAGTAAAAAAACTTTTAGCTTTTTATAATTTGGAAGATAAGTTTATTGAAGCAAAAGAATGGTACGATGGATATCATTTTGGTGAAGCTAATATATATTGCCCATGGGATGTGATTAATTATGTGGATAATGTTAAAGATAATCCTAATAATAAACCGGAAACATATTGGATTAATACTAGTGGCAATGTATTGATTAAAAGATTTATTGATAAAGCTAGTAAAACAACTAGAGATGAAATTGAAACTTTGATGTCAGGAGAAATAATTGAAAAACAACTACATTTAGATTTAACATATGAAGAAATTGACAATAGTATTGAAAATGTATGGAGTGTCTTATTTACAACAGGCTATTTAACAAGCGTTGGACAAACTGAGAATGGATTATATAAGCTAATCATTCCTAATAAAGAAATTAAAAAAGCTTTTGAATTGGACATACAAGAATGGTTTAAAAAATCAGTGATGGCTAATACAAATGAATTACAAAATCTGTGGGAAAATTTTGAAATTGGAAATACGCAAGAAATTGAATCCTATCTTTTGAAAATTCTAAGCAATTCTATTAGTGTATTTGATACAAAAGCTAGAAATGAAGAAAAAGAAAGTTCATATCATAATTTACTTTTAGGTATACTTCTTGGAAATGGTAATTGGTCTGTAAAGTCTAATGTTGAGGCTGGTGAAGGATTTGCGGATATTATCATAGAAACAAGTGATCCTAATGCTGGAATTGTAATTGAACTAAAATATACAAAAGATTTTTCAGACATGTCAAAAGCATGCGACAAAGCATTAGAACAAATTAAAGATAGAAGATATCAAGAATATTTATTAAATAAAGAAAGAAGGAATATTCTTCTTTATGGAATTTCATTCTGCAAAAAACGATGCAAAGTTATTGTAGAAAAATATAAGGGATAAATAAAACATAATTAAGGTACATAAGTCATATATGCTTTAGTACCTTTTTAATTAATCTAATGAATTGTTTCTATACATTTTTCTATAATCGGCAGGTGTTATATGATATTGTTCATAAAATTTCTTATAAAAAAATCCTTGGTTTATATAGCCTACGTTTTGAGATATTTCTGATATTGGTAAATTTGTAGATTTCAAATAACTACATGCTTGTGATAGTCTTTGTGCAATAATTAGTTCTTTAAATGTTTTCCCAGTCATTTTAGTGATAAATGAACTTAAGTAGTTTGGATGATATCCTAAATATTCAGCAGTTGTTTCTAATGTTGCATTTGCATAATTTTCTTCAATGTATTTTAAAACAGAAACAATTTTCTTTTTGTTTGGATCAATATTTTCTTTTGATTCATCATGAAATTCTCTTAATAAATTGCAATATAGTAACATGATAGAAGAATCAATAATTTGTTCACTACAAATACTAGGAAAATATGATTCATATAAAATAGATTTAATGATTTGATGAATAGAAGGATTTACTTTAGGAAATAGTAAATATTTATTATGTGTTGATTCTTTGGAAAGGGAATTCATTAGAAATGAAGTGATAATTCCTGCATCACCTAATTTAAGTAAGAAACCATCTGTTAGATATTCTTTACGCATTTCTATTGTGATAATAATGTCATCTTGATTTAAATATTGAATGCTATGAGGGGTATTGGTATCAAGTAAACAAATATCACCTTGTTGCATTGCGATTTCTTTACCATTAATAACTTGTGTACAATTGCCAGAATAAACATATAGTAATTCTATTGTTGTATGAATATGCTCAGGAATATAGGTGAAACGAGATTCTTTATGAACGCATAATAAATGATTCTTTAAGATAGAACCAAAATGAAATTGATATACAGTTCTTCCTTCAAATTCTACTGTAGGAATAGATTGATATCGTTTAGATAATGTATGTGTCGAATCATTCAAATGAGCTTGTTCCGATTCAGTATATTGGAATAAAAAATGGTCGAAATCTTTAATTAACATATGCACCTCGAATATCTTAAGTTTGGTCAGTATTTATATTATAAATGGGAATTCAATGTATTAAAATATCTAGATATATTAGTATTGTAAAAATTGATAAGCGCTTACAATTTAACTTATGAAAGGATATTAATATGAGTACTACGAAGTATGAAAATGAAAAATTATGTAAAGAAATATTAGAAGCAGTTGGTGGTAAAGAAAACATTAAGAATGTGTATCATTGCATTACACGTCTTAGAATTGTTCCTAATAATAGAGATTTAGTGAATTTTGATCAATTGAATAAAACTTCAGGAATACTAAAAGTAATCGAATCTAGTGGACAGATTCAATGTGTAATAGGTACAACTGTTCCAGAAGTATATAACGATTTTGTTGCGATTTCTGGTGTGAATCCAGGTGGTGAAGTAAATGCAGAAGAAAAGGATGTAGTAGAAAAGAAACCTAATCTACTTGTACAAGCATTAAATACTTTATCTGCATGTGTTACACCTTACTTATATGCCATTGTGGCAGGTGGTATGATCAAGGGAATTATTTCCTTATTAACAGCAACAAATATCGCATCTTCTTCAAGTGATGTAATCAAAGTTTTAACAGCAGTAGGTGATGCACCATTTTACTTTATGCCATTCTTAGTAGGATATGCTGCAGCTAGAAGATTCAAAGTGAAAGAAGTATTTGGTATCATGACTGCTGGAATCTTAATGTATTCGACATTTATGTCTCCTGCAGAAGGGGTTACAGGATACAAGTTCTTATTCTTTAATATTCCAGCATATAACTATAAGAGTTCTTTATTTCCAGTCATTTTATCTGTATGGTTATTTTCTGTTGTATTCCATTTTATTGATAAAAGAATGCCAAAAAATCTTAGAATTGTATTTTCAGGAGCACTATCATTTATAATTTCTGCACCGCTATTCTTAGCTTTCTTAGCACCTTTAGGAAATATGATTGCTAAAGGGATGACAGGTGGATTTGCTTGGCTATTTACAAATGCTGGTCCATTTGCTGGAGCATTATTTGCAGGTATTATTCCATTAACGATTATATTTGGTATCAAAGGATGGTCAGCTGTTGAACTTCAAAACATTAATACACTAGGATATGACTATATGTTACCTAATTTCTTCTATTCTAATCTTGCGGTTAGTGGAGCATTAATGGGATATGCTTTAAAAATGAAAAAAGGTGAAGCTAAATCAGCAGCTATATCTACAAGCTTAGTATGTATTTTAGGTATTACAGAACCAGCTCTATATGGATATGCATTGCCAGAAAAGAAACCATTATTTGCATGTATGATTGGTGGTGCAATAGCTGGAGCATTAGCGATGATATTACATGTTGTGACTTATGCATTCTCTGCTCCTGGTATTACTTCTATTGCGACATATATGGATGGATCAAATAACTTTGTTAAGTTACTTCTTGTTATGGCTGTAGCGTGGGGTTTATCATTTGTTATATCTCTATTATTAACAAAGAAAGAGGCTTAAAATGAGAAATCAATTTCCTGATAATTTTTTATGGGGTGGCGCAATAGCTTCTTCACAAGCAGAAGGTGCATGGAATGAAGGTGGTAAAGGTATTGATACACAAGATTTAAGATATTTTGATCCTTCGTGGAATGCAGAAGAAAGAAAAAATAAGAATAATAGAAGACAAAATAAAGAAAAGTGGGAGAATGCTTTAAAGGATACTAATAATACAGTGAATTATCCTTTTAGACATGGAGTTGATTTATATCATCATTATAAAGAAGATGTAGAATTATTTGCGGAACTAGGAATCAAGGTTTTCCGTACTTCTATAAGTTGGTCAAGAATCTATCCTAATGGAGATGATGAAAAGCCGAATGAAGAAGGTATTAAATTTTATCGTGACTTATTTACAGAATGTCAAAACAAAGGAATTAAAGTATTTGTGACAATGTTGCACTACAATATTCCAATTAATTTGATTCAAAAATATGGTGGGTGGAAAAGTAGAAAGACAGTGGATTTCTATGAAAAATATGCAATTACTTTGTTTGAAAGATTAGGTGATTGTGTCGATTATTGGTTACCATTCAATGAGTTTAATGCAGGTAAATTCAATCCATATAATGGTGTATGTCTTATAGAAGATTGTGAAGAAAACTATAACCAAGCTATTTTTGATTGCCTACATAATCAATTTATTGCGAATGCTAAAGCAATACGAGCATGTCATAAAATGCTTCCAGGTAAAATGATTGGTGGTATGATAGCACGATTTACAACATATCCTGCAACATGTAAACCAGAAGATGTAATGCAAATGATATTAGATGATCAATATTCAAATTGGTTCTATTTAGATGTTATGACTAGAGGTAAATATCCTAATTACATTGATCGCTATTTTGATAAAGAAGGGATCACAATTAAATGGGAAGAAGGAGATAAGGAGTTATTACAAGAAAATACAATTGATTTTGTATCATTCTCTTACTATTTCTCACAAGTATCCACAGTTGATCAAGGATGGGAAAAGACTAGTGGAAATCTAATTATGGCAAATAAAAATCCATATCTAGAAACAAGTGAGTGGGGATGGCAAAAAGATCCAATTGGATTAAGAATTACACTAAATCAAGTATATGATCGTTATCAATTACCAGTATTTATTGCAGAAAATGGACTTGGTGCAATAGACAAAGTAGAAACAGATGGCTCAATTCATGATGTATATCGTATAGATTATTTAAAAGGGCATATTGAACAAATGAAAGAAGCAATTAAAGATGGTGTGGATTTATTTGGCTATACAATGTGGGGATTTATCGATGTTGTTTCTTGTGGATCAATGGAAATGAGTAAACGATATGGTGTAATTTATGTGGACGCAGATGACTCTGGTAAAGGAAGCTATGAACGTAAGAAGAAAGATTCATTCTATTGGTATAAGAAAGTTATTGAATCTAACGGAAATAATTTAGAATAAGTACAGAAGAGAGGGAGAAATTCTTCTCTTTTTTGTAATTGTCGATCTAAAAAATATGATAATATTAAATTACAGTATCGGCAAATTATTAAAATAATTGCCGAAATGCTATATAGGAGGAAAGCATATGGAATGGTATAAAGATATTTCAAAATATATGGATGAAAAAGATACATATTCTTATCGAGAAATATTAAATATGTTAAAAACATTAAAAGAAGATTTATCTTTGAGTACATATCGAAAAGCAATTAAAGAACTTGTTGAAACTGGAACATTAATAAAAAAGGGGTATAACACATATGCATTATCTTCTAATATGCTAAAAGATTTATATATTCCATCTTATTCTAATATTGCAAAAAAAGTTATGAAAGATATCGAAAACAAATTTCCTTATGTAGAATTTACGGTATTTGAAACAGGATTAATGAATGACTTTTTAAATCATTTGGTTTCACAAAATACAATATTTTTACAGGTGGAAAAAGAAAGCAGTATATATGTTTTCAGATATCTTCAGGAAAAAGGTAAATATACAATAATGTATAAACCTAATGAAAAAGAATTTAATTTATATTGGTCTAATAATTGTATTGTTGTAATCGATATGGTATCAGAGGCACCTTTAAGAACAGATGATTCACATAGTATTACTTTAGAAAAAATGGTTGTAGATATATCAGCCGATAAGATTATTAATAAAACTTACAGCAAATCTGAATTTCCTAATATTATGGAACAAGTTCAAGAATTATATTCATTAGATAAAATAAGAACTCTTAGATATGCACGTAGAAGAAATAAAGGGGAAGTAATGAAGAAATATCTCTTAGAAGGAAATGAATATGCTATTACAAGATAACTTTACTTTAGAACACATATTAAATCTTCGTAAAAAAACTGGAGTAGATCCATCTATCTTAGAAAGAACAATATTTGCTTTTGGGCTACTAGAAGCTATCTGCAAAGTAGGAATGCCATTTATTTTTAAAGGTGGAACATCGTTACTTGTTTTGTTGAATAAACCTAAAAGATTAAGCACAGATATAGATATTATTGCTAGACGAGAAACAGATATAGACAAATATATTGAACAAGCAGGTCAAATATTTCCTTTTATTAAAGTAGAAGAACATAAAAGAAAAGGAAATACTAATATTGAAAAACGACATTTTAGATTTTATTTTTTATCACCAAGAACTAACAAAGAAATTAATATTTTGTTAGATGTTGTTTATGAAGATAATCCATATATAAGCGTTATAGAATGCCCTATAAGAAATCAATTTTTGAAATGTGATAAAAATGATTTATTGGTTACTGTTCCAAATAAAAACTGTTTACTTGGTGATAAACTGACTGCATTTGCTCCTCATACTACAGGAATACCATTTGGTATAGACAAAGAATTAGAAATAATTAAGCAATTATTTGATTGCTATACATTATTTCAAGAAATGGATGACTATGAAATGGTATGTAAAACGTACAACAAGGTGGCTAATATCGAAAAAGAATACAGAGAACTAAGCATATCAGTAGATGATTGCTTAAAAGACACAATAGAAAGTTGCATTTGTGTTATAGGGAGAGGAAGTATTAGACAAAATGAATATCGTTATTTTTCATTAGGAATTGAAGCGATACAAGGTCATGTTTTTGAAGAAAGAGTAAATGGAGAAAACGCAATTACATATGCAAGCGAAATACTTTATCTTGCAACATGTATTTTGACAAAACAATTAAGATGTGAACCTATTACAGATTATGAAATATATAGGAATGCAAAACTAAATATAAAAGGAATCAAAAAAATAAGTGGAATGAGAAACGCTAATCCATTAGCGTATGCTTATATTATTAAATCAATCCAAATATTAAACGAAAATAAGTTATATATTGATGGTATTGAATAGAAAACATTCAATAAAACATTAGAGAAAAGAAAATGGATACAATGATAAAACTGTATCCATTTTTATAAATTTAAATTCGCTAATCAAATCTGATAGATTGTTTAGAAATTACTAAGCAAAAAGGTGAATGTATTAGTTGAATTAATCGCCTAAAGCTTTTTGTAATTTTTCAATACGATCTAATTCTCTCATTACATGGTAATACTCTTTTTCCGCTTCGTCAGCAGCTTCTTGTGCGGCTTCTGCACCTTCTTTAAGCTTTCTTAATTTTTTTTCTTCTTCCGATTCACAAGCTGTTAAACATAATAGAGAAGAAAATAAAACAAGTATTAATTTCTTTTTCATTTTTCAATTCATCCTTTCTATAGCTAGATTTTCATCTGCTTATCTTTTACTTGTAACTATGTACAACTGTTCATTTAATTAGTGGTTTAGTAATTGATTCTTCTTTTCTTGAAATTCTGCTTCAGTAATTACACCTTGTTCTTTTAAATCATTATATTTCTTTAATTCATCAGCAGAACTTACGTTACTACTTGTTTTTGGTTCGGGATTATTTTTGTCAGGAATAAATTGAACATGTATGATTGCTACAATAAATAACATCCATCCATAAAACCACCATAATCCAAAGCTGTAACCTTTATTTTTAGCTATATTTGCTGGAATTAAACCGAGAAGTGCCGCAATACTTAATGTGATGATATAACTCATAAATTTTCTCCTTTTTCTAATAGTTTTGTTATTGTCTCTGATATAGAGTGAATTTGATTTTCAATATTTAATGTATTATCAAATAAAGATGTGTATATTTGCCAACTACCAATACTAATTAAGATGAATGAAAAACCATCTTTTACAATTTTGGCTAATTGGTATATATTTTCGGCCGTGATTCTAATTCCTCTATAAGTATATGTATAAAAATCAGCTCCAAATGATGCAGAAGATGGTTCACTCCCAATTTCATATCCAAGCATAACTAAACCAAATATTAATGTTAGTGCACCTATAGATATTCCAATTAATTTTTTCGTTTTCATATTATATTCTCCTATTTATCTTGGTAGTGTCAAAAATCGACAATTTTAGTCATTTAAGACATACCTCTTTTTTTATATCCAAACATCATCTAAAATGTTTGAATTTCTACTATGCCTTCCTATAATAAAAGGCAATAGTATGTACTTTTCCAAAGTCGCTAAACAAAGAAGAAAGGATAACTATTGCCATGAACAATATACCACATATCTTAGATACTATTAAGTCTTTGTCTTCACAACTTTTCTTATTTAGAACCAATGTTGAACCTATTGTGCTTCTTTCTGCTGTTCCTGAGGAACTTTCTGATATTTTTGATAACCAGGATTTTATTGATTCCATTGAAGAATGTGATCATTCTTTTCAAAAACTCAATCAATATATCAATCCATATCTAAAACGAATCTATAAATATACTCATTCTAAAAATCATTCATCTGATTCTATGATTCCTTATGCAGATTTTCTTGTCGATAAATCTCCAGAACTACGTACAGCTGTTCCTGATCAACTATCTGCTGACGATATCATTCAAATGAATAAGATTAAACCTGTTAATCATCGTGCTGATTTCGCATATGAAGGTAACTGTCCTTTTTGTGGTGCAGATAACAAATATATCTATTTAAACAACACCAAAAACAAAAACAGGCAATATCTATGCAAAGTATGTAAACATACATTTACAGATAAAATATCTCCTCGTGACACATCTGGGTATTATTGCCCATATTGTCATCACAAACTATCACCTCATCATGACCGTAAAAACTATACTGTTTATGTGTGCCAGAATAGTAAATGTTCTTACTATAAAGAGAAAAAAGCTAAAAAGGAAGAATCTGATGATTGGTCTAGCATAATGACTTCATCTAAACAATTTCGTTATCGTTATCACTATCGTGAATTTAAGTTTAATATGCAAGAAATTAGAGATTATTTTGATAATCCATCTTTTGAATCAGGTCCTGTAGATTTATCTCGTATTCATGTAGATGAACATACATTAGGCCTGATTCTTTCCTACTATATCAACTATGGTTTATCTTCTAGAAAAGTAGCTGCTATATTACGTGATATTCATGGCATATCTATTTCTCATCAAACAGTTAGAAACTATGCAGAATCAGTATCTTCTTTAGTTAAAGATATGGTTGATTACTATCCATATGATTTATCAAATACTCAATGTGGTGATGAAACATATGTACATGTGAATGGAAAGAATCATTATGTATTCTTCTTTTCTGATCCAATCAAGCGTATTATTACTTCTTATCAAATCTATTCAACTAGAGACACCAAGAATGCCGTTCAATCTATGTGGAATGTAATGAAAAAATATTCTCCTTATCCAGATGACTTAACATTCATTACTGATGCCAATCCTATTTATAACGCTGCTCAAGTATTCTTTGAAATGAACGGATTAAAATTTGATTTACATCAAGTGACTGGCGTTAAAAACTTTGATGAAGAGTCTAGAAAATATCGACCAATCAAACAAAAAGAAGAACGATTAAATCGTACATATAAAGAGAACTACTATGGCACAAACGGCTACGGTTCTCTTGATCAAGCCAATAAATATATGGTTTTATATGTGGCTTTCTTCAATTTTCTAAGAAGACATTCTGCATTAGGTTATAAAACTCCAGTATCACTAGACATCTTTTCAGAAAGTGATCTAATGCCAGATAAATGGTTAAAGATTATTCAAGCATCTAGTGCATATCATAAACAACCACAAGCCTAAACGCATTAAACATCCCTTAATGTTGTTTTCATCATGCCCAAAACTCATCATTTTCTTTCATTTGGTTCTAAATTTTCAAAGAACATACTTCATCTAATTTATTTTTCTCAGTTTCTGTTTTCTACAGTGTCCTTTAACTGGGCTTTTTCATAAATTTTTTACACTATCTTTATCTTTTTTTATAAGTACTAAATACTTTAGCGTATTCGTCATCCGAAATTTCTGCATAAGTGCAGAATACAAGTTCCTTTGAATCTTTGTCATAATAAAATGTCGGTATAGAATCTGTAAGGTAATAATACTCAAATTGCCCATTTGTTTTATCATATTCAAAGTTACGGTAATTATTTCCACCATCAAATGAAATAGTATTATTTTTAATGATTATGTCTGGTTGGCCAGATAGATTAATATATTCATATCCTACAATATAAGAATCGATATTTTTCCATGTCCCATTTAAGTTGGTTGTTTTACTACATGAAGTAATTAATAAAGTGAATAGAAATAAGAAAAAAATAATTAATTTTTTAAGTTTCATATATAAATTTCTCTTATTTTTCTATTAACGTTCCTGATGCTGAAACTAATTCCCAGTCTAATTCCCAAGTATATAATCCATTTACATCGTTTATGGGCGAACCTAAGGCAGAAATGATTGCGGATTTTGTTGCAATTATTGAACCATCTTTTAATTCTGTAGGAATATCAATAGTTACTTTTTTGTTAACATTAGTTGATTTTCGCTTTGAAGAATTTAAATTGGCACCAGCATATATGTTTTGAACTGAGCCAGTTACTTTAACTTCAAACTTACAATCTTCACATTCATATTTGTCAGTTAGACTTTTTAAACTAAATGGAATTTCTAACTTTTCATATACGAATCCATACGCATAATAATCACCATTATCATCTAAAGCTTCACTTATATAAACTGATTGCCCTGATGCTAAACTAGTTGCACTTGTTCCAATAACAAACCAATCAAAATATAAGCCGAAATTATCTTTGTTTAGGGTGATTGTTTCTTTTTCTATTGGCTTTTCACTACATCCCATGGTGAAAATCGTAAAAATTAATGTAATTAATAAAATATGTAATTTTTTCATAAATCATTATTCCTTCCTTAATTTTGTTCCTGAAAAGTAAATTGTTATGTTATCTCCATCTTCTTCAAAAGTAAATTCTGGATTATCATCGTCAAAAGATGTATATATTTTTGAATTTTCAATTCTCCAAGAACCATTAGTAGACTTTGATTGCCCACTAAGTGAAACGGTAGCTTTTGCTGTTCCATCTTCTTTAAATTCATATGTCCAAGTTATAGTCCCATAACTTGAAGATTGGTTTAAAGAATAAGTTCCGGCAATCTTTTCTTCAATAGATTTACTAGATGAACAAGCTATAATGTTTATTGCAAAAAAGATTACAGTAAAACATTTAAAAAAATTTTTCATTTTTCCTCCATGTATGAATTTATTCAATGTATTCGATAGTATTAATCAACTCAATTAATTGAGTTTCTGAGCTACAGTCAGCTGTAAAGATATAAGCATTTTCGGGTTCTGAATATTGATCTTTTCTAACAAACAATAGGCATTTAGGATACTGATCATCATAATAAATTTTTGTTAAATAACCATCTGTGTAGGTTGCGTACTTTATGTTTTTATTTTGCAAATCGTTTAAAGTATCTAAACAAACAAATGATAAATTTTCTTTATATTCAATTATTGTGAAAACAGTATTGTTTCCTTTAGTTATTAAATATTCAGTATATTCTCTATTTGACGTATTTTTTGTTTTTTGACAATTGTCAGGTAATTTGAAAGAAATATGTCCTAATTTCATTATTGAGTAATTAAAAATGGAGCATGAAATTAAAAAAATTGTCGCAAATATTATTAATATTTTTTTGCTGTTTTTTATGATAAGATTTGCTACTTTCATAAGTATTTATTGTCTTGTATATATTGAATCAGCAGTAAATAAGCCTAAATCACTTACAAAATGTATTGTATCGTCTGTCTCATCGTAGTACATAAATTCCGAAAAATTGGCATTGCCACTTTCACTTCCATCTGTATAACTCACTGAGCCAGAACCTAGGTCATAATATTGAATTCCATTCTCAAGGTAAGATTTTTTTAATTTACTAGATTTTCCGTCAATAACAATAGTATTTCCGTTTTTGATGACAAAACTTTCTAAACCAGAATTTATTGTGATCGAGGTGTTTGCAGCAGAAGATTCAGTACGGTTATATACCCATGTTCCATTCATTTTAGAACTAGAACCACAACCGACAATTAAAAAACATGACATAATACAAATAAAGATAGATAAAAATTTTCTCATGTAACAATTCCCTCCTTGATTTTAGAGAAGAGTCAAAAGCGTTAAAGATAAGTGAAAATCATTTTTTAATAGCAAATGTACTCTTTGAGTTTTAGTTTTACCGTTCCCCGGGTTTGGTAAGACGATTGAAAATGCTATTAAAATATCTTTTTCATTGAACATAACGATGAGCTTTTGACACTCTTTTTTATCCTGTTTCATTGTAAACCGGGGGGGGGTACTGTCAATATGCATCTATGCATTTGGAGGCTTTTTTAAAGCAAATATTGACTATTTTTATATTACGCATATAATGATTAATGTTCTAAAACGAACAGTTCTAAAATGAACGGTGGTGAGAGAGTGAATATTATAGAATTCTTTGATGTAGGAAATGTTGTATATCAAAAACTAATGGAACCAGTATGTGAAAAATATGAAGTGACATACATGGAACTAATGATTTTATTATTTTTAGCAAATAATCCAACGATGGATAAAGCTAGAGACATTGTAGAAAAAAGACATATTGCGAAATCTCATGCGTCTACTTCGATTAGGTCTTTAATTGAAAAAGGATATATTGAAGGGAAGAACTTAGATGGTGATCGTAGATCAATTCATTTAACGATTTTACCTAGTGCTAAAAAGATTGTACAGGCAGGGCAAAATGCTCAAAAAGAATATATGAACATCGTAAAAGAAGGTTTAACAAATGAAGAAATTGATTTGATTAAATCTTGTATAGGAAAAATAGAAGTAAATTTACTTAGAAAAGAGAAGGAATTAAAAAATGGAAAATAAAGATTTTTTAGGAACAGAACCTATAGGAAAATTGTTGTTTAAATTGGCAGTACCTACTGTTATCGCACAAATTATTAATATGCTATATAACATTGTGGATCGTATTTACATTGGGCATATGCCAGGTAATGGAAGTCTAGCATTAACAGGAGTAGGGGTATGCATGCCTATTATTTTGATTGTTTCTGCTTTTGCGGCATTAGTGAGTAGTGGCGGTTCACCTAGAGCGAGTATTTCTATGGGTGAAGGAAATTATGATAAAGCAGAAAATATCTTAGGAAATTGTTTTGCATTACAAATTGTAATTTCAATAGTTTTAACAATTATCTTACTTGTATTTGGTAGAAGTTTCTTATTAGCTTTTGGTGCTAGTGAAAATACAATTGAATATGCTGTTTCATATATGCGTATTTATGCATTAGGTACGATATTTGTTGAATTAACATTAGGTATGAATACTTTTATTACAGCACAAGGTTTTGCTAAAACAGGTATGTTAACTGTATTAATTGGTGCTGTATGCAATATCATCTTAGATCCA
>CAVAZS010000042.1:0-16967 GCA_963593385.1 Lachnospiraceae bacterium
TACTTTGAAGTACAATTGAAGAACAATGAAGCTGAAAGGAGAATGGGGATGATATTAGAAGAAATAACAGAAATAGATATGTTAGAAAATGACAAGATTGAATGCAAACGAGTATTAAATAGAGAAGATCCTGTCAATTGGCTAAAAACTATTGCGGGATTTGCTAATGCATTTGGTGGAAAACTATATATTGGTGTTGAAGATAAAACAAATAAATTGATTGGCTTTGATAGAGAATCGGTGGATGAAGAAAGAAACTATTTTAATAATCAAGTAAATGAGCATTTATATCCTAGACCAGCATATAAAATTTCTTTTTTGAAATATAGTATAAAAGACAAAGAACGATATATCATTCAAGTTTCAGTTTCTGAGTCAGATACTAAACCTGTCATATTAAAATACAAAGGTGTACCTTCGATTTATATGAGAAGAGAAGGTTTTACGAATGGGGCTACATATGAAGAAATAATTAATATGAGTCTTCAAACTAAAAAAACACAATATGATGTAATTCAATCTGATGAAATATATCATAAAGAAGATTTTAATAATTTATTTGAATATTATGCTAAACATAATGATGGAAACAAACTTCCAGAAAAAGCATTACAATCAATGGGATTTTATAATAAAGATAAGCATTTATCTAATGGCGCAATATTATTTAAAGATAATTATGATGGTGAAAAAACAAATGTACAATGTTCGGTGTTTACAGGATTCAATAGAGGAAGTGACCGAATTGTTTCGATTAACAAATATAAAGGAAATATAACAAATTCAATTGATTATATGCTTGAATATATCGAACAAAGAATGAATCATTCAATCATTAAACAAGAAGACACAAGAATTAATATAGATGCATATCCTAAAAGAGCATTAGTAGAAGGTATTATCAATGCAGTAGCCCATCGTGATTACTTTTTAGATGGTACACAAATACAGATAGATATGTTTAAAGATCGATTAGAAATATCTTCTCCTGGTAGTTTCTTGGATGGTAATAAGTATGGAAAAATATATGATTTATCAGGAATAATTTCTAAAAGAAGAAATGAACTAGTTTCATCTGTTCTAGTAATGTGTAATGTGATGGAAGCGGCGGGAACAGGATTTGATAAAATCATGGAAGAATATAAAGATGCGGATGAGAATCATAAACCATATATTAATCTTGGCTCAAGTTATTTTACGTTAGTATTACCAGATTTAACGTATCAAGATGGATTGAAAGATAATTTAATACCAAGTTTATCATTTGTACCGGCAAAAAATAGTACTAAGTATGATAAGAAAGTTCTAGAATTCTGTTATTCAACAAAGCATAAATCTAGTGAAATTAGTGAATATCTAGGATTATCAGATTCAACATATTTTAGAAATAAAGTAATTAAAAACTTAGTAGAAGAAGGATACTTAATACAACATAAAGATAAGAATGCAATATATTATCTAACAAATAAAGAAATGGTTAGAGTAGATTAGGCATTCATTAAAAGATTATGAGTTAATTTACTAATTCGTAGTCTTTTTATTTACAAATTGCGTATTATTGGGAAATAAGACTATCTGCAGATTGCGCTTTATCAGGAAAAATAGCATTTGGCAAACTGCGTATTATCTGAAAAATATGATAAAATCAAATTGCGTATTGTCGGCTTTAAAGAAAGTGAGTGTGTTCTATGGAAATAAAAAGAAAAGCATATAATAAAATTCTTGAGTGGAAAAATAGTACAAAAGGTACAAAAGCATTATTGATTGAAGGCGCGAGAAGAATAGGTAAATCTACAGTAGTGGAAGAAATTGGAAAGAATGAATATAAATCTTATATTTTGGTAGATTTCAATAAAGCAAGCAAAAAAGTGAAAGATGCTTTTGACGACTTAAATCATTTAGATATTTTCTTTCAAACCTTGTCACTAGAATATGGAATAAAACTATATAGAAGAGAATCTTTGATTATTTTTGACGAGATTCAAAAATTTCCTAAGGCAAGAGAAGCAATAAAATATCTTGTTGCGGATGGAAGATATGACTATATAGAAACAGGATCTTTAATTTCAATAAAAGAAAATGTATGTGATATTACAGTTCCATCAGAAGAAAGAAAAATGAAAATGTACCCAATAGATTTTGAAGAATTTATGGAGTACATGGGAGAAGAAGTACTTCTTGAGTATATAAATGATTGTTATAATTCTAAGATCCCATTAGATCGTAAATATCATGATAAAGCGATGCATTTATTCAAGGAATATATGCTTGTAGGTGGAATGCCACAAGCAGTAGTAGCTTTTAAGAAAAATGATAGAGACTTTGAAGCGGCAGATATAGAAAAAAGAGATATTCTTTCTTTATATCGTGATGATATAAAAAAATCTAGTAAAAAATATAATTCGAAGGTTTCAGCTGTATTTGAAAATATACCTGCATATTTATCAACACATGAAAAAAGAATTGTGTTAAACAAAATAGAATCTGGTTCTGTTTTCGATTGGTATGGAGAAGCTTTGTTTTGGCTTGAAGATTCGATGATATGCAATCTTTGCTATAAATGTAATGATCCTAGTGTTGGAATGGCGCTTAATAAAAATGATTCATATGTTAAAGCATATATGGGAGATACAGGTCTTTTAGTTAGCTTGGCTTTTAGTGAAAATGAAATTGCTTCTCAAAGTTTATATAAACAAATTATGGATGATCGACTTCATTTAAATGAAGGAATGCTGTATGAGAATATGATTGCACAGATGCTGACAAGTGAAGGAAAGAAACTATATTTTTACACAAAATATAATAATGAAAAGCATAGGAATGATATTAAAATTGATTTCTTGTTATCTAATGATAGTAAAATGAACTATAAAATTAAACCAATTGAAGTGAAATCATCAAAAAATTATTCAGCTATTTCATTGAATAAATTTAGAGAAATATATGGAAGAAAAATCGAGAGTGCAATGATTATTCATCCTAAAAATTTTAGTATGGATGAAAATATAATGCGTATACCACCATATATGTTATGTGCAGTGTTAAAACAAAAATAATAAATCATAATTAGAACGTATTTTGTTATTGGTTATTTTCATAATCTTATTATTTGTAAACTGCGAATATCAAAAATTATACAGAAGATAAAATTTGTATAACAGGATTAAACAGATAAAAAAGTAGCATGACAGCTAATAAAATTGATAATTAGTGATGTCTTTTTGACTTGGGAGTTAAGAAAGAATTAATAATTCAATCAAAGTAAGCGGTTGCATTTCAAATGTGAAAGCGGTATCATGTGAATATGAAGTGGTACGTGATACCACACGGGAGGAAGAAATGAAAAAACTAATAATGTTATCGCTCTCAACAGCAATGATGTTTTCATTGGCTGCTTGTTCGAGCGGAAGTAGCTCATCAGGAGAATCTTCTGGTAGTGCTACTGCAGCAGCTTCAGGAACTGGTTCAGTTTATTATTTAAACTTTAAACCTGAAGCAGACAGTGCTTGGCAAGAACTAGCTAAGACTTACACAGAAGAAACAGGCGTTGAAGTTAAAGTCGTTACAGCCGCAAGTGGTGAATATGACACAACACTTATTTCTGAATTAGGTAAATCTGCTGCACCTACAATGTTCAACATTGGTAATGCTGGTGCTGTAGCTACTTATGGTGATTATGCATTAGATTTAACAGGAACAGATGTATATAACGAAATGACAACTCACTCATTTGACCAAGTTGTTGACGGATATACATATTCTATCGGTTATTGCTATGAATCATATGGAATTATCGTAAACAAAGCTTTACTAAAAGAAGCTGGTTATGAAATTACAGATATTACTAACTTCGATACATTAAAGACAGTTGCTGAGGATATTCATTCTAGAGCTAGTGAATTAGGATTTGATGCATTCACAAATGCAGGTCTAGATGGAAGCTCATCTTGGAGATTCTCAGGACACTTAGCTAACCTACCTCTTTACTACACATTCAAAGATATGGGACAAGCTATGAACGTTGCTCCAGCTGAAATTAATGATTCTTATATGGATAACTACAGAGCTATCTGGGATCTATATATCAACAACTCTACAACAGATCCTGTTGCGAATAACACAGCTACTGGTGATGCTGCTGAATCTGAATTCATGGAAGGTAAAGCAGTATTCTATCAAAACGGTACTTGGGAATATTCAAATCTAATTGCTAAACTAAATGCTGAAGATTTACAAATGATTCCTATTTACATCGGTGTTGAAGGTGAAGAAAATTCAGCTTTAGCTAGTGGTACAGAAAACTGTTGGGCAGTTAACAAGAATGCTTCTGCTGAAGATCAACAAGCTACATTAGATTTCATGAAGTGGGTTGTTACTTCTGAAGCTGGTACAAAGATGATGGCTGAACAATTCGGTCCTATCCCATTCAAGAGTGCAGCTACTCCTGAAAACGTATTCTTCGCTGACGCTAATGAATTACTTGCTGAAGGCAAATACAACGTTGACTGGGCATTCAATACTACACCTAATGTAGATGATTGGAGAGCTGGTGTTGTTAGTGCATTACAAGCTTATGGTGCTGATCAATCAGATGCTAACTGGGATGCTGTAGTTGATGCATTCGTAAATGGTTGGGCTGTTCAATACGCTGCTGCAAACAACTAAAATTGTGTAAGAGCAGGACAAGTGATCCTGCTTTTATAGATAAATTATCAAGATTTCTTGATGGTTTATCTATAAAACAGAAGGGGGACAAATAATATGAATAAAGGGGTAAAAAAGAAACCGCAAAATACTTCGGCATTAAACTCAAAGTTAATTCGTAGGCAGATTAAAAAGAAATTCTGGTTATTTCTTATGCCTACTTTTCTTGCGTTTTGCATAGGATTTGTATGGCCGTTTATTTTTGGTATCTACTTATCATTCTTCAAGTTTTTAACAATCAGAGAAATTTTAACATTAGATTTTTCAAAGATTTCTGCACACTTTGTGGGCTTTGAAAACTATGTTCGTGCATTTAGTGATGTGTCATTTAGAAGGGCGTTCTTCTATACGAGTGCATTTACTGTAGTATCTGTTCTTGTGATTAATGTGTTAGCGTTTTTCTTAGCATATCTATTAACGCAGAATGGTATTAAAGGTAAGAACATCTTTAGAACAGTATTCTTCATGCCTAACTTAATAGGTGGTATCGTTCTAGGTTATATTTGGAAACTAATATTTGATGGAATTCTAATTCGCTACAATACATATTTAACAAGTAATGCGACATATGGATTCTGGGGATTAGTTATCTTACTTGCTTGGCAACAAATTGGATATATGATGATTATCTATATTTCAGGTTTCCAATCTGTATCAGATGATATTATCGAAGCAGCTAGTATTGATGGTGCAAATAGATGGCAAACACTATTTAAGATTATTATTCCTAATATGATGGCTTCTATTACTATTTGTACATTCTTATCATTAACAAATTCATTTAAGTTATATGATCAAAACTTATCGTTAACAGGTGGTTTACCAATAGTAACTAATGGTGGTGTACAAACAAAGTTAACAGAAATGTTAGCGCTAAATATTTCATCATCATTTGCTTCACAAGGTGCGTATGCAAGAGGAACAGCACAAGCAAAAGCAGTACTATTCTTTATCATGGTTGCGATTATTTCCTTAATTCAATTACGTGCTACACGTAGTAAGGAGGTTCAAAAATAATGAAGAAGACAAAGACAAGTCCATGGGGATATGTTCTTACAATTGTATTAACAGCTTTATCCTTCTTGTGGGTATTCCCAATATTTGAAGTATTAATCAATTCGATGAAGAGTAATACAGCGATATCATTAGATACATTTGCGTTACCTAATTCGGAAACATTTGTTGGCTTAGAAAACTATGTGAATGGTATGACACAAGGAAATTACAATTTCTATCAATGTGTATTCTACTCATTATTTATTACTATAGTTTCTACGATGCTTATTCTAATATGTACATCAATGGCTGCTTGGTATATCTCAAGAGTAAATTCTAAGTTTGCTAATATTGTTTACTACTTATGTGTATTCTCAATGATTGTTCCATTCCAGATGGTGCAATATACATTATCCACAACAGCAGATATGTTAGGTTTAAATACACCATTTACTATACCAATTATTTATTTAGGATTTGGTGCAGGACTTGCGGTATTTATGTTCTGTGGTTTTGTAAAATCAATTCCACTAGAAATAGAAGAAGCTGCCGCAATAGATGGTTGTGGACCTATTAGAACATTCTTTACAGTAGTATTACCTATGATGCAACCAACGTTAGTATCAGTTGGAATTCTAGAATTAATGTGGGTATGGAATGACTATCTACTACCTTATTTAGTATTAGATATTACAAAATACCGTACAATTCCAATTCAGATTCAATATTTAAGAGGTAGTTATGGACATGTAGATATGGGTGCTTCAATGGCTCTTATCTTCTTAACAATATTACCGGTTATTATTACATATTTATTCTGTCAAAAATATATTATTAAAGGGGTAGCAGCAGGTGCTGTAAAGGGGTAAGATCATGGCTAGTATTCGTTTTAAAAATGTTAAAAAAACATATGATAATGGCGTAACAGTCATTAAAGATTTAAATTTAGATATTGAAGATAAAGAGTTCGTTGTATTAGTAGGACCTTCAGGTTGTGGTAAATCTACAACATTAAGAATGATTGCAGGTCTAGAAGATATTACGGAAGGTGACTTATATATTGGGGATACAAGAGTAAATGATGTTGAACCTAAAAATAGAGATATTGCCTTCGTATTCCAATCTTATGCTCTTTATCCACATATGTCTGTTTATAAAAATATGGCATTCTCTTTGGAATTAAGAAAAGTTCCTAAAGATGAAATTGATATGCGTGTTAGAGAAGCCGCTAAGATTCTAGAAATTGAAGAATATTTAGACCGTAAACCAAAAGCTTTATCAGGTGGACAAAGACAACGTGTTGCCTTAGGTAGAGCAATTGTAAGAAATCCTAAAGTATTCTTATTAGATGAACCTTTAAGTAACCTAGACGCAAAACTAAGAGCAGGAATGAGAGCTCAAATCAGTGCATTACATAAAAAATTAGGTACTACATTCGTATATGTAACGCATGATCAAACTGAAGCGATGACAATGGGTGATCGTATTTGTGTAATGAAACAAGGTGATATTATGCAATATGATACTCCAGAGACTTTATACAATGATCCAGCGAACTTATTCGTTGCAGGATTTATTGGTTCTCCACAAATGAATTTCATTGACGCAAAAGTAGTAAATAATGATTCAGGATATGGATTATCTTTTGGTGGAGTAGAAATTCCATGTCATAAGAATGATATTGGAACATATGTTGATAAAACAGTTGTATTAGGTGTTAGACCAGAAAATGTAAAAGTTGGTCATAATGAACATAGCTTTAAATGCACTGTTGAATTATGTGAACATACAGGTGCTGAAAAATATTTATATTTATGGCATGATGGTCAACAAATTATCGCAAGAGTTCCTAATACTGTAGAAGCTGCTAGTGAATCAGAAATTGAAATTTATTTTGAATTAGATAAAGTACATACATTTGATAAAGAAAGTGAGTTAGTAATCAAATAATATGGCTAAAGATACATCTTATTGTTTACGAAAAGAAGCGATATATCAGATATTTCCAAGATGCTATTCTAAAGAAGGTACATTACGTAAAGTAATTGATGATTTAGATCGTATACAAGATCTAGGTTTTACCATTTTGTATTTTTTACCACTACATGAGCCAGGTATTCTAAATCGTAAAGGAAGTTGTGGATCTCCTTATTCTATAAGAGATTATTACAAGATTGATCCTGTTATTGGAACAATGGAAGACTTTGAAGAACTTATAGAAAAAGCACATCAAAGAAATATGAAAGTGATGACAGATATTGTAATCAATCATACAGCATGTGATTCTGTATGGTCTAAGAGTCATCCTGAATATTATTTATTAGATGAAGATGGTAATCCTACAAGAAAGGTACCAGATTGGTCAGATATTATCGATTTAAAATACGAAAATCAAGATGTACAAGATGAACTGATTGAGATGCTTAAGTTCTGGGCAAATAAAGGTGTTGATGCCTTTAGATGTGATGTAGCACCTCTTGTACCAATAGAATTTTGGAATCGAGCACGAACAGAATTAAAGAAAATTAATCCTAAGTTCTTTTTGTTAGCTGAATCTGTAGAAGAAGAATTTATTGAAATTGTTCGTGAACAAAACATAGATGTATTAACAGACAATGAATTATATGAAGCATTTGATATTTGTTATTCATATGATATAAAAGCATTCTTTGATCGAGCTGTACAAGAAGATGTAAGCTTGAAAGAATATGCTAGAATCATCAATTATCAAACGATTGTATTACCAAAGAATGCCATGAAAATATGGTTCTTAGAGAATCATGATCGTACTAGAATTATGTCTTTATTACATGATGAAGATAAAGTGAATAATTGGCTAGCATTTACATCGCTATTAAAAGGAATTAGTTTTGTCTATGCTGGTGAAGAAGTATATGAAGAAAATACGCCATCACTATTTGAAAAGAGTGAGATTACTTGGCAAGAACATTCTGCTTCATCATTAATTCGTAAATGTAATAAACTCAAAAAAGACATGTTTAAAGATGATGAATATGTAAATTCTAAGATGATTCCTTATGATGATATCTTAGCTTTTAGGACATGGGATTCTAAACAAGAATATTATGCATTCTTTGATGTTCGAAACAAAAAGAGTAAAGTAAAAGTAGATTTAGAAGATGGTAAATATACTAATCTAATAAATGATACAGAAGTAGAAGTGAAAGGACAGGAACTATTCGTAGATGGTCCTATTATGGTGAAAACAAAATGACTAGAGAAAGTGGAGTATTAATGCCTGTAGTTTCATTGCCAAGCCCTTATGGAGTTGGTGATTTTGGAATATCAGCATATGAATTTATTAATCGTTTAAGTGATACAGGATTTTCCATTTGGCAAATCTTACCATTACAACCATTAGGATATGGTTCTTCTCCATATCAACCATATTCTTCTAAAGCAATGGATGAATTATATATTTCTATTGAGTGGTTATTAGAACAACACTTATTAGAAGAAAGTGAAGTAGAAAAATTACATGAAGATAGTAATGTTATTCATTATGCTGAAGTAAGAGAATATAAAAATAAATTATTCAAGATAGCTTATGCAAGATTTAAGCCTGATGAAGCTTATGAAGCATTTAAAAAGGAAGAATGGGTTAATAACTACGCTATCTTTATTACTTTGAAAAAGAAGAATGAACTTAAGTCATGGTTAGAATGGCCAGATGCTGAAAAGTTCTATCCAGAGAAAAAGAAACTAGATTTAACACCACTACAAGAACAAATAGATTATGAAATATTCCTTCAATATATTGTATTAAAACAATGGAATGAACTAAAGGGATATGCGAATAGTCGTCATATTCGTATTATGGGAGATATTCCTTTCTATGTAGGACATGATTCTGATGATGTTTGGTGGAATAAGAAAATGTTCTTATTAGACGCAACAGGTCATGCGAAGTTTATTGCAGGATGTCCACCTGATAGTTTTGCGGCTACAGGTCAAAGATGGGGAAATCCTATCTATAATTGGAAAGCAATTGAAAAGAATGACTTTAAGTTCTGGATGGATCGTTTAGAGTATATGTCACGTTTATATGATATTACGCGTATTGATCACTTTAGAGCGTTCTATAACTATTGGAAGATACCAGCAAGTTGCCCAACAGCGATGGAAGGTAAATGGATCTTAGCACCAGGCAAAGAATTCTTTACAGCACTATTTAAGAAATATCCAAATATTCAAATTGTTGCGGAAGATCTTGGTGATGGTATGGAAGGTGTATATAAGCTTAGAGACTTCTTCCATCTAAAAGGTATGTGTTTAGTACAACAAATGTTTGATGGACACTGTTACGAAGATATTAGTGAAAATCTAATTGTTTATACAGGAACACATGATAACTATCCAATTGAAGCATGGTATTATTCTTTACCAAAAGAACATCAAGAAGAAGTAGATAAAGAACTACAAAAACTTGGTTATGGTAACTATGGTACAGTAGACGCGATTATAGAATTTACATTATCTAGAAAAGCCGAGACAGCGATACTACCAATGTTTGATATCTTAAGACTTGGTGAAAAAGGTAGAATCAATACACCTGGTTTACTAGATGAAAAAAACTGGTCATGGAAGATTTCTTCATTCAATAGTTTAGATAAAGAATTAGGTCATCTTCATGATTTGCTATACAAATATAACAGATTAAATGATTACAAATGACTAGTCCCCCTAGTTATTGGAAAACTCGACTGTAACAGGTTGAGTTTTTTAAATAGATGTTATAATAATTGCATGTTTTAGGGGATATTTTTATGATTGAAAAAACATTTAGAAAAATTACATTTGCCCAAATATTAATTGCGTTTGCAGTAACCGCATGTATGTTTGTGGATGGTGTCTTAATTGGTAAATTTTTAGGACCACATTCTATTTCAGCATTTGGGCTATGTTCATCACTTATTACATTAACTGCAGCTTTTGGTGGAACACTATCATCTGGTGTTCAAGTTGTGGCAGGCAATGCATTAGGACGTGGTGACAAAAAACAATTAGACTCAATATATGCAACATCGATTGTGACAGGAATTGTTGTGTCAATTGTTTTTACAGTGTTAAGTATTATATTTTGTAAACCAATATCGGTTTTCTTAGGTGCCCCAGCTGGTACAGAAATAGAAGTACGTACAAATGAATACCTAGTGAGTTATATGTTAGGTACTCCAGCATTTTTGTTATTCCAAGCATTATCACCATTTTTACAATTATATGATGATCGTAAATCAATTCTTCTTGGTGTATTAGTGATGACAGTAGGTGATATTGTTGGTGACTTAGCAAATGTACTTATCTTCAAAGGTGGAATATTTGGTATGGGTATCGCATCATCTTTAAGTTATTACGCTTCTTTAGTTGTCATGGTTGCGGCAGTAATGAAAAAGAAATTCCCACTTAAATTACATCTAAAAGAAGTGAACATGAAGATATTATATTCAATTGTCTATGCTGGTATTTCTTATGCTATATATCAAATTTCTAAAGTTATATTCTATATTTTCACAAACAGAATTTTCTATAAAGTTGGTGGAGCTCAACTTTTAACAGCTTATTCTATTGTGAAAAACATCTATACAATCTTTGTGTCTGTAGGTATGGGTATTGCCTCAACAACACTATTAATGTCAGGTATTGTATTTGGTGAAAGTAATCGTAAATCATTAGAAGATATCGTATCTTCATTCTTGAAGTGTTCTGTAATACTAAATGGTGTTGTGATTGTTATTGTTGAGATATTTGCTAAATCATTGTGTCATTTCTTTATGCATAGTGATTCAGGATCATTTGACTTAACAGTGACTGGGTTAAAGATTTATATCTTAGGAATAATCTTTTTCTCAATCAATTCCTCTTTATATAAATTATTCCAGGGAATGAAACAGAATAAAGTGTCTTATATGGTATGTGTTATTGAATCTGTTGTCGTTCCAGTTCTAACGATTATGATTGGATTAAATATGTTTGGATATAGTTCAAATGTATTATGGATTTCCATGGCAATAAGTGAAGCGATATCCTTTGTACTAATTACCGTATATTGTGCAATTAAATCAAAAAAATTATTCCCATTAAAAGAAATTTATATCTTAGATGCGGTAAAAAAAGAAGGAAAAGAACCTGTTATCTGTACTGTTAAAAATATCGAAGATGCGATTGAAGCTTCTAAAAAGATTGAGGAAGTACATAAAGAGAATTTCCCTAATACAAAAACAGCATTTCCACTTGCACTATGTGTAGAAGAAGTAACCGTAAATTATTTCGAACATGGTTTAAAACCAAACAAAAAGAATGGTGTCATAGAAGTTCGTTATACAGCTTTAGAGGATAAATGTCGTTTAGAATTTAGAGATAACGGTAAATCGTTTGATCCTTGTGCATATTATAAGATGCATGAACAAGAAGATGTAGTGAATCATATGGGACTAAAAATTATATTAAATTTAGCTGATGATTTAAAATATACAAATGTTGTCGGCTTAAATAGCTTGGTAATAGAAATGAAGGGAGAATAATCATGCCAACAGTATTGAATAGTAATTTTGATGAAAAAAATGGAACATTAGAGGTAGAAGTAACAAGACGTGTCGATTCAACAAACTCGCAAGAATTTGATAATGAACTTCAAGAACTTGTAAAAGACAAAGATGTAAAACATATTTGTTTCAATCTAAGTGGTACAGAATATGTATCTAGTGCTTGCTTAAGAGTATTCTTAAAATATGCAAAAGTATATAAAGATTCTTCTTTAATTGAAGTAAATCCTGAAGTATATGATGTTTTAGATATGACAGGATTTAAGAATTTCTATCATGTAGAAAAGAAAATGAAAGATTATTCTGTTGAAGGATTAGAAGTAATTGGTAAAGGTGCTACAGGAACTGTATATAGAGTAGATGCAGATACAATTATTAAAGTATTTAATGATGTATTTACATTAGATCAAATTAAACGTGAAATGGACGCTTCTAAAGCAGCTTTTGTAAGTGGTATCGCAACAGCTATTCCTTATGAAGTAGTTAAAGTTGGAAATAATTACGGAACAATTTATGAATTAATTAAATCAAAAACACTTTCAGAAATCTTACAAGAAAGTGGTGATGAATTTGATACTATCGCTAAAAAGTATGCAAAATTCATGCATGAAATGCATCAAATCGATGTAAGTAAAGCTGGCTTTAAAAATACAGCTGAATCTTATGCACAATATAAACCATTAATTGCGGCTAAAGCAGGTCCTGAAATAGCAGAAGTTTATAATACATTACTTGATTCTATTCCTGAGAGAAATACTTATGTTCATGGTGATTTCCATCCTAAAAATGTCATGGTTACAGGAAATGAATTCCTACTAATCGACATGGGTGAATCATCACATGGTCATCCAATCTTTGATGTAATGGCACTTGGTGTATTAAGATTAGCTCTTGCGGATCTACCTGAAAAATGTCAAATGTTTGCGGGAATTAGTTCAGAAGAATTAGTTAGGTTATGGGATTTCTTCATCCCTGCATATTTTGATTGCGATGATGAAGAAAAAGCTAAACATATTAGTAATGTATGCTTACTATATTCTTCAATTCGTGCAATTGTATTACTAGGATTATTACCATATTTCTCACTAGCTGAAAAAGAAACAATATTAAATAGAATTAAAGAATTATATAGCGATAAGTCAAACATGGATTTAAGTATATTTGACTGAAAACTATTAAAAAATACAGTGTCTAGTAAATAAAACTAGGCACTTTGTTTTATAATAAACCAAAAGAGGTTTAGGTATGCAGACGATAGTAAGTAATAGCTTTGATGAAACAAAAGGAACATTAGAAATTGGTGTTGCGGAAAGAGTAGATTCAACAAATTCTCAAATATTTGATGAAGAAATACAAACTTTAGTGAAAGACAAAGAAATTAAAAGTATCCGTTTTAATTTGAAAGATACGGTATATGTATCTAGTGCTGGTTTAAGAGTATTTCTTAAATATGCAAAAGTATACAAAGATTCTTCTTTAGTTGAAGTGAATCCTGAAGTATATGATGTTTTAGATATGACAGGATTTAAGAGTTTCTATCATGTTGAAAGAAAGCTAAAGCATTATACAATTGATGGTTTAGAAATTATTGGTAGAGGTGCTACAGGTGTTGTATATCGTATAGATAGAGATACAATAATTAAAGTATTTAATGAAAATTGTTCTACAGAAGTAATTAAGCATGAAATGGCTCTATCGAAAGAAGCTTTTACCCATGGTATTACTACTGCTATTCCATATGAAGTTGTTCGCGTAGGAAATAGATATGGAACAATATATGAATTAATTCAATCTGAAACACTTTCTCAAATATTACATAACTCTGGTGATCAATTTGATGAAGTTGCAAAGAAGTATGGAAGATTCATGCATGAAATGAATCAAATAGATGTAGGAGATACAGTATTCCCTAGTACATTTGATACATATGGAAAGATGAAATGGTTAGCTAATTCTAGAGCAAGTGAAGATGTTAAAGCAATCTATAATGATTTATTTGATTCTATTCCTAACAAAAATACATATATTCATGGGGATTTCCATCCTAAGAATGTTATGGCTATGGGTGATGATTTAATTTTAATTGATATGGGTGAATCATCACATGGTCATCCAATATTTGATGTAATGTCACTTGGATGTTTGTACTTAGCATTAGTAGAAGTACCTGAAGCTTGTGTTAATTTTATAGGCTTAGAACCAAAAGAATTAGAAAGATTATGGAATAAATTTCTCTCTGCATACTTTAGCTGTGACGATGAAGAACAGTTAAAACATATTAACAATGTATGTCTTTTATATTCAACAATTAGAGCTGTACCAATTCTTGTAGGTTTACCAAACTATCCAGAAGAATCAAAAGTTAAAGTAATAAACAAAATCAAAGAGTTATATAACGATAAAGCAAATAGAGATTTAAGTATATTTGATTAATAAAACAAAGTGTCTAGCGTGTGAACTAGGCACTTTGTTTTTAGTAAACAATTTTAATTACTTGAATAGCGACGCATCCTGGACCACCTTGAGTAATAAAAGATGGTGATAAAGGATAGGTAAAGATATTTGATGTATGGAATGTATCTTGAATTTTTTGAATGAAACGATTAGCTAATTCTTCATTTTTAGCATGAGTAATATAGAAGTGATAAGTATCATCAATATGATTTGATTTTAAATCATCTATGACAGAATCTATAGCTTTTTTAAGAGTTCGATTAATACTATGTTTTTCTAGTCCTACACCATTATCACCTTTTTTTAGTACGGGAATAATTTTTAGTAATCCACCTATTTTAGCAGCTACTCCTTTAATTCTTCCACCACGAACTAAATAATCAAAATCTACAGGAAGTAAGAAAGAAAGATCTGTTTTTCTAGATTCTTCCACCATATGTAGTATTTCACTAACACATGAACCATTTTTAGCCATTTGTAGTGCTGTATCTACTAAATAACGATGAGGGCCACATAAAGTCATAGAATCAATGACATGTACCTTTTCACTATGATTACAACTAGCTTGAGCAATTAAAGCAGTTTGATATGTACCACTTAATCCAGAAGCCATAGTGATATCAATTACTTCATTTTCTTCACTGAGTTCATTATAAATATCTATTTTTTCACCTAATGAAGGTTGCGAAGTACGAGGAATTTTATGCTCATCAATCATTTTAAATAAGTCTGTATCTGTAATTTCTTCTAGATCTTTATAAGAACGGTTATCTATAGAAACATTAAGAGGAACAGTATATAAACCGATTTTTTCGGCTTCTTTACAAGAATATAGAGTTGAAGAATCTGTAACTATTTTTATCATCATGTCACCTACCACATTCAAAGGTTAATCTATCTAGAAATAAATGTCAATATATCTAGTATTAAATTCTAGATTGTGTGAGATTATGTTTTATGTTAGTCTTTTTATATGAAATATTCTTTTCCGAAATGGCGTGATTTACCCGATGTAGATTTATATATGGACCAAGTGATTACTTATTTAACAGATAAGTTATGTTGTACATACTTTGATGAAGATAAGTTTATTACTAGCTCTATGATTAATAATTATGTAAAGACAGGTATTGTAAGTCGACCAATTAAGAAGCACTATACAAAAGAACATCTTGCATATTTTATTGCAGTAACGATATTAAAAAGATGTTACTCCATGCAACAAATATCAGAATTAATCGAAATACAGATTCATACAAAAAATAGTTCTATTGAACAAGCATATGATTTATTTATGACACGTTTTGAGGATACATTAAATGCTGTATTTGAAACAAATAATACAAGTAATACTGTATTTAATTCTAATAATCATGAACAAGAATTAATGGACAATGTTATTCAATGTATCATTTATAAAATACATACAGAATATGTACTAAATTTAGTCAAAAGAAAAACCTTGGAATAATTTCCAAGGTTTTAATAAATGCCTGTAAGGGCGTTTATTAATTCCACGTGCTATGCGCGTGGATAAAAGAGCTTTAGCGTTGGGCTATATAGTATAAAAAAATCTCCAAGTCGTAAGATAGAAGTGGACTGACAACCACAACTAGTAAAAGACAAGGAGAATATACCTATGAAAATAGATAACACACAAAGTTTATCGCACACAAGTTATCGGTGCAAGTATCATATAGTGATAGTACCTAAATATAGGAGGATGGTGATATATAATCGGTTAAGAAGAGATATCATCGAAATCTTGAAAACATTGATTCAAAGAAAACCAGATGTACGCATCGTTGAAGGAGAAGCATGTCCTGATCATATTCATATGTTGCTTGAAATACCGCCAAAATATTCGGTAGCAGAAATTATGGGATATTTAAAAAGCAAATCAACATTGATGATATTCGACAGACATGCGAATTTGAAGTATAAATATGGAAATAGACATTTCTGGGCAAGAGGATATTTTGTTGATACTGTTGGAAAGAATGAAAAAGTAATAAGAGAGTATATACAAAACCAACTGCAAGAAGACAAATTAGCAGATCAGATGAGTATGAAGGAATTTATAGACCCGTTTACGGGTGAGCCTGTAAAAGAAGGCAAAGGAAAGGATCCCTTTAAGGGATAGCCAGTAAAAAAGTTGCGGTTGTCAGTTCTTCAGAAAACGAACGTTTACCGCAACACAATGCCCTTATAGGGCGAGAGCATACCACGTCTTTTAGGCGTGGTTATGAT
>CAVAZS010000043.1:0-16958 GCA_963593385.1 Lachnospiraceae bacterium
TTCTTTAATATTATGTCTTAACATTTTTACATGCGCATCAACTGTTCGATCATCACCAAAGAAATCATAATGCCATACTTCTTCTAATAGCTTTTCACGTGATAAAGCAATATTAGGATTTTCCATAAAGTAAATCAGTAAATCTATTTCTTTTGGAGTTAGGTTTACTACTTCATCATTAACATAAACTGTTCTACCTTCAACATCGACGACTAATGTTTTATATTCAAGTTTCTTTTTCTTTGCTTTATATGTTTTATCTAAAATAACTTTAACTCTAGCCATGAGTTCTTTTGGTGAGAATGGTTTAACCATATAATCATCTACACCAAGTTCAAAGCCTAATAACTTATCATATTCTTCTTGTCTAGCACTAAGCATAATAATAGGTATTTGTTTTGATGCTTTCATTTGTTTACATGTAGCGTAACCATCTAGTTTTGGCATCATAATATCCAAAATAACGCAATCATAGTCATTACGATTATATAAATTCAAAGCATCAACACCATTTTCTGCTTCATCTACTTCATATCCATTTAATAGAGAATATTCTTTAACCACTTCTCTAATATTTTTTTCATCATCAACAATCAATAACTTTGCCATAATCATTTCCTCATTTCACAAATCTAATTTCTTTTACTATGCAAGACAAATCATCGGTCATTTTGCCTGTAAAAATAATATATGTATTTTTCAATAATTTCGAATGAATTTTATCATATAACTTTGGCATAACTAATAATGTCATTTCGTTACTTTCATCTTGAACTGTTACAAATGCCATTAAGTCACCTTTTTTTGTACGATGTTCTCTAGTATTTGTTATTTGTACTAAGCCTTCAATTTCACCCTTCTTATGCATTAATAAAGATAAATTCAATAATTTAGGATTTATTTCTTCTCGTATTTTAATAATTGGATGTTCACCAAGATATACTCCTAGCACTTCTCTTTCATTTTGAATCTTTTCTTCAAGATTTTGAGCATACTTTCGCATTGGTTGTTTTGATACTAAATCATATTTCAACTTAATTTCACCATCTACTTGTATACGAATAAGTTCCGCATAATTAAAGGCATCATCTAAAGCATTTAATAATGTAGTTCTAGTTTCTTTAAAAGAGTCTAAAGCTCCAGCATGAATTAATACTTCAACATCTTTTCTCGTAACTAGACGCAAAGAAGTTCTTGCCACAAAATCATAAAAATCTTGGTATATCCCTTTTTCTCTTTCTTGCATAATATTTGCACATGTATTTATATTTAATGAGCGAATACTATTTAATGGAAATAAGATTGAATTTTGTTTTACAACACATTTATCACTACTTAAATTGATATCAGGACCAAGAATCTTGATATTTTGTGTTTTTGCTTCACGTATACATTCACTAATTTTAGATGAATTACCAAAACATTGGTTCAAATATGAAGCATAGAAAATTGTAGGATAGTAGACTTTTATATAAGTCATTTGATAAACAATTAAACTATACGCAACTGCATGAGATTTATTAAATCCATATCCACCAAACTTTTCAATTAATTCAAATAATTCATTTGCTTTATCTTCTCTGTAATGATTCTTTATACATCCACGAATAAAATCATTTTTTAGATTATGAATCATATCTATATTTTTTTTAGATATTGCTTTTCTTAATATATCTGCTTTACCTAGTGTAAATCCCGCACATACTTCAGCTATCTTCATTGCTTGTTCTTGATAAATCATTACACCATATGTACTAGATAATATCTTACGTACATCTTCATTCATATATTGTATAGAACTAGGATGACTCTTATTTTCTATATATGTATTAATATAATCAAAAGAAGCAGGACGATATAATGCAATAGCAGCGACAATATCATCAAAACTACTAACCTTCATTTTTCTTAAAAGATTACGCATTCCTTCAGATTCAACCTGAAAAATGCCTAAGCATAATCCATCTCTTAAAGTTTTGTATATTTTATCATCGTTAGATGGATTATAAGGGAGCTTAAAAGAAGGTTCTATTTTTTTAATTTCAGATATCATTTCATAAATTAAAGATAAATTTCTTAAACCTAAGAAATCCATTTTAATTAGACCTCTTTCTTCAAGATATTCCATTGTGTATTGAATAACTTGAAGATGATCTTCTTTTGTTGTTGGAACAATATCATTTAAATGATTTTTGCTTAATACTATACCAGCCGCATGTAAACTAGAATGACGTGGTAATCCTTCTATTTGAATACTTGCATCATATAATTTTTTTAATTTAATATCTGCATTAACGATATCTCTTAATTTCTTATTTTTATTATATTGTTCTTGTAAAGAAACTTTACTAGATACTTGTTTATATACTAGATTAATATCTCTTTCTGATAAATTCATTACACGACTTACATCTTTTAATGCTTGTCTTGGGCCAAAGGTACCAAATGTTACTATTACACCAACATGATCTACACCATATTTATTTTGAACATATTCGATTAAATCTTGACGACGATTATCAGGAATATCTGTATCAATATCAGGCATGCTAATTCTTTCAGGATTTAAAAATCTTTCAAATAATAAACCATATTTAATAGGATCAATTTCTGTTATTCCTAGACAATAAGCACATAGTGATCCACAAACACTACCTCTACCAGGTCCAATTAAAATATCATTTTTCTTAGCATAACGAATAAAATCATAAACAATTAAAAAATAGTTTTCAAAATGCATTTTGATAATGACATCTAGTTCATATTTTAGTCGCTTAATATAATCTTGGTTAATTTGATTATTCAATCTCTTTTTCAATCCAGCAAGACATAATTGCGTTAAATATTGGTCTGGTCGTAAACCACTTGGAACATCATAAATAGGAAGACTTGTCTTATCCAATTCTAAATTAGCTCTACATTCTAATGCGATTTGACTTGTTCTTTCTAAGTCTTCATTTTCATATAAGCTCTTCATCTCAGAAATGGATAATAAATATCTACCCTTAACTTTAGTTAATGATTGATCATAGATAGTTTTTTGATTTTTGATTGCAGATATTACATGATATATATCTTCATCTTTTTTATCTAAATAACAAATACGGTTTAATGCCACTGTAGAAATATTGAGTTGTTTACAGACTTCTTTTAACATTTTGTTTTTGATTTTCCATAAAGAAGCTTCTTGATAAGATAAAGCAACATCAAATGTAGGCAATTCATTTTTCATCATTGCTAGCTTTTCATATATCCCATCACGATTATCAATGATTAATTCACTATCAAAATACCCGCCTTCTCCATAAGCAATCACAAAATTATGAGAACTATAAAGAATAAAATCATCTAGCGAACAATAATCCTCACCTGAGCAAACTAAACTACTTAAATGAATTAAATTTTGATATCCTAGATTATCTTTCGCTAATAAAATAAAAGGTATTTTTACATTATGGTAATCTACTAGTACTTCTAAACCAAAAATAGGTTTAATTTGATACATTTTACAATATTTCAAAAATGAAGGATACGCATATAAAACATTACGATCCGTAATAGCTATAGCATCATATCCTAGTTCTTTTGTCTTTTTCACTAGGTTTTGTATTTGAATCGTACTTTCTAGTAAGGTATAACTTGTTCGAACACTTAGATGAGTAATCATATAAATATTATATGGTATTTGCAATTTATTTTGTAAATATTAAAATAATGTTGAGGTAAAGCTATGAAAATTGCTTATGTAACAGATAGCGGCACAGGAAAAAGTATTTCTGAGCTAGCAAAAGATGGAATTATTAGTATTCCACTACAAATCACTGATGGAAAAACAACATATCAAGATATGGAAAATTTTGATAAGAATGATTGTATTAAAGCTCTCGGTGAAAAAAAAGTTTTAATGACTTCACAACCATCTTATGGTTTGATTGAAGAATGTTTTACAAGTCTTAAGGAACAAGGCTTTGATTTAATTGTTGCAGTACCTATATGTAATGGGTTATCCGGTACAGCTTCAACGATGACTTCTATTGCTAAAAGTCTTGATATGCGAATCATTTGTATTGATTCCTATACAACTTGTGTTGTGCAAGAATATTTAGTTAAAAGAATCAAAAAAGCATATGAAGATGGTTTAGATGATATGCAAATTATGATGATTGTAGATGAAATCGTTAGTTCTTGTGAAACAATTGTTATTCCTAGAGACTTAGAAAGTTTGGCTAGAGGTGGTAGACTTACTCCTCTTGCGGCAAAATTATTAAAATTATTAAGAATTGTTCCTATATTACATTTAGGAAGAAATACTGGCGGAAGAATTGATGTATACGATAAAACGATGACACTTCGTAAAGCTATACAAGTCGTATTAAAACATATGCAGGATGATGGCGTAGATGCATCATATCATGTTGCGGTAGCTCATACCAATGATGTACCTAATGCAGAAAATATCTATCATCAAATATTAGAAACCTTCCCAGGTATAGATGCTGAAGTGATTTCATTATGTAATGTAGTAAGTGCTCAAGCAGGAATGGGATGTTTAGCATTAGAATATTTTAAGAAAATTTAAGCTATCCAACTGATAGCTTTTGTTTATAATGAATTTGCGTTTTTTTCACGCAATTATGGTACTATATTCAAGTGTAATTTGGAGAAACATAAAAAATGGCTGAACAAAAGAATGAAAAAGATGGTTTAGAATTACCTAAATCATCTAAAAAAACAAGTAGTGATGGTGAAACAAAAGTTTATACTGTTCATCATAACGAACAAGATGATATAAAAGTTAAAAAAGAAATCAAAAAAAGGCAGCATAAAAATACAGGATATAAGATTGGAACAACTATTCTTATCCTAATATTAATTGTCTATATCGTTATAGCTAGTGTTGGATTAACAATTGCTAGTCAAATGGTTGAGAGTGCCCCAGAACTTGATTTAACAGATTTCGTCAGTGAAGAATCATCACAGATTTATGATGATAGTGGTGAATTAATTACTGAAGTTGGTGTTTATTTACGTGAAAATATCACTTATAACGAATGTCCTGAAAGCTTAGTTGACGCATTCTTATCAATTGAAGACTCACGTTTCTTTACACACTTTGGCTTTGATATCCCACGTTTTACTAAAGCAATTTTAGAAAACTTAAAGAATCATAACTTTGGTCAAGGTGGCTCTACTTTCACGATGCAACTAGTTAAAAATACATATTTTACAGTTGATGCTGGTGATGAAAGTACTGAAAGAAAAAAGAGTATTGAATATAAAGTTCAACAAATATATTTAGCAATTAAGTTAGAAACAGAAATTAGTAAAAAACAAGTCTTCCAATTATTCATGAATCGCTTGAATTTTGGTGGAAATATCCGTGGTGTACAAAAAGCAAGCTTATATTACTTTGGTAAAGAATGTACAGAATTAAATTTATCTGAATCCGCATTACTTGCTGGTATTATTAACTTGCCTAATGGATATAATCCTTACTATCACTTAGATGCTGCTACAGAACGACGTAATGAAGTATTAAATATGATGTGCTATCATGGCTACATTACAGAAGAAGAAAGAGATTTAGCGAAAACAATTAAAGTTGAAGATCAATTAATTGGAGAAAATCGATTACAATCTAGTGATTCTAAGTATCAATCCTATATCGACGTAGCTTTATCAGAAGCACAAAAACTAACCGGTAAAGATCCTACTGTTACAGGAATGAAGATTTATACAAATTTAAATCAAACAATTCAAACAGAAATTGATGCCATTCAAAATGGTGAAACTACTGTTACCTTCCCTGATGATTTAATGCAAGTAGCTATTGTTGCAATGGACAATTCTACTGGTGCAATCGTTGGTATTGGTGGTGGTAGAAATTATGATGGTGCAAGATTATTAAATCGTGCAACAATGAACTATAAACAACCTGGATCAAGTGTAAAACCAGTATTATCTTATGCTTTAGCATTTGAGTATTTAGGATATTCTCTTGATGAAATATTAATGGATAAACCTATTACCTACCCTTATGAAAGCATGGTTCTAGTTAACTCTAACGGTCAATATCAAGGTGATGTTAAAATCACTGATGCATTAGCTAAATCATTAAATATTCCTGCAATATTAACATTAGAAAAAGTTGTAGAAAAAGTTGGTAAAGAAAAAGTAGCTGCTTATATGCAAGCTATAGGATTCTCAAGAGTAACAGCAGATAACTTCCACTTGTCATTTGCGATTGGTGGTACTTGGTTTGAAACAACAGTTGTAGAACTTGCTGGAGCATATTCTATGATTATGAATGGTGGCGTATATAACGAACCTCATACAATTAGTAAAGTTGTGTTATCTACTGGTGAAGAATATTATCCAGAAAATCAAAATAAGAATGTATTAAGTTCTGGCAGTGCTTATTTAACAACTGTATTAATGGAAAATAACGTTTCTGGTCCATATTTCAACTGGATGCAAATACTAAAACGTAACTACCCTGTTTATGCTAAAACTGGTACAAGTGACTGGGGTAATGATGGTGTACAATATGGTATTCCTGTTGGTGCAATGAAAGATAAATGGATGGCATCTAATACAAGCAAATATACAAATGTTGTTTGGGTTGGATATGATATGGCTGTTTCGGGTAAACAAACATACTTTAATGACTATAAACAAAATCTGAATATACCAGGCAATATCAATAAGTTATTACTTGATGTCGAAGAAGAAGTCTTAGGATATGAACCTGAAGGAGTAACTAAACCTAGTGATTTAGAAGAAATTACTTATGTCTATGGTACTTATCCTCATGTTAGAGCAGATGATGGATCAAGTGGCTCATTAATTACTTCAACTGTTTCAAAAGCTGGTCTAGAATCGCAACCATTAGTAAGTGCTGATGAATATCGAGAATACGTTGAAGAACATGCGGACACAACATTTGGTTTATCTGCACATTATGATCAATATAGTAATTTAACTGTATCTTGGAGTACAAATAGTTATACATGTTCTGATGGTCAAAAGAATATATCATTACATGATGGTAAAAACGATATTGACGCTTGGGGAGCTTGTCTAGTAGATTTATCATGGCTCACGGGTGGAAGTAGTAGTGGTTCTTATTGGGCAACAGTATACGTAGATGATAGTCCTGTAGCAAGTATATCCAGCGATAATGGATACTATAGTGGTTGGGCTGCTGATTTATGGGGAACTGTTAAAGTATGTGGTGGATCAAGTGCAACCGATCAAACAGCATGTACTGTAGCAACTTATCAAGAAACACAAGCTATTGATTATAGCAATGGTTGGTGGGATGAAAATGGTGTATTCCATCAAAATTAAATAAGACATTAAGAAGATTAGATTTGATCTAGTCTTCTTTTTATATACAAAAAAAGAATCCTTGTACTCATATGAGTTTCTGGATTCTTAATTTTTTAATTTTCAGCTTTTAATTCACGTTTCATTAAATCACTAATTGCATCATTAGGATTTTTACCTTCATATAAAACTGCATAGACTTGATCAGTTATAGGCATTGATATATTTCTTAGCTTAGCTTCATCATGGACAACTTTACATGCTAGAATTCCTTCAACTGTTTTAGTGTTATTTTTCATAAATGTAGCAGCATCTTGTGTCTTACCAATTTCAAAACCTGCCATAAAGTTACGAGAATGTGTTGAAGTACAAGTAACAATTAAATCTCCTACTCCATCTAAACCAAGATAAGTTTCAAACTTACCACCATAGCTCATACCAAAGCGACTCATTTCGGCTAGGCCTCTCGTCATTAAAGCAGCTCTAGCATTATCGCCTTGTCCACTTCCTTCTAAAATACCACTTGCGATAGCCATAACATTTTTAACAGCTACCCCTATTTCAGCACCAATTACATCAGTATTTGTATAGACTCTAAAGTAATCATTAGAAAATAATTTTTGAATTACTTTTGCAGCTTCAATATCATTACTAACAGCATTTAAACAAGTTAATTTTCTTAAGATAACTTCTTCAGCATGTGATGGTCCAATCAAAGAAATAATTCCTTTTAATTTATTAGAATCTGAAGCTTTTTCAATAACAACGCTTAATCTTTCATGCGTTACAGGATGAAATCCTTTTGCGACATTAATGACATAGATTTGTTTTTTTACAACTTCAAATACTTTCTTAGCAGTAGATTCTATCGCAATTGTAGGAACTGCTAATAATACAATATCGGCATCTTCTATATCTGTGATATCCCCTGTTGCATGTAATTTTTCTGAAATCAAACAATCGAAATATTTAGAATTTTGATGATTTGTATTAATATCTTCAATTTCTGCAGGATTAATGCCATAAAGAATAACATCATTTTGATTATCTGCTAATACTTGAGCTAGAGCCGTTCCCCAACTACCAGTACCCATTACAGCTATCTTCATTCTGAAACCTTCTTTCTAACAACTAAATGAATAGGTGTTCCTTCAAAATCAAAAGAGTCTCTTAATTGATTTTCTATAAATCTACGGTATGTAAAATGTAATAAATTAGGATCATTACAAGAAAGCATAAATGTTGGAGGTTGTGTACCTACTTGAGTAGCATAATAGATTCTAAAACGTTTACCATTTCTTGCAGGAGCCGGTGTAATCATTTGAGAATCAGCTATAACTTCATTTAATACATTTGTTGCAATTCTACGATTTGAGTTCTCATAAACTTTATCTACAACAGGTAATATTGTCATGACTCTTTGTCTAGTTTTTGCAGAAACAAATAAAATTGGTGCATAAGATAAATAAGCAAATTCATTTCTTACTTTTTCAATGAAAGTATTCATTGTCTTATCGTCTTTTTCTACTGTATCCCATTTATTGACAACAATAATAACAGGTTTACCAGCTTCTTCTGCATAGCCTGCAACATGTTTATCTTGTTCACGAATACCTGTTTCAGCATCAATTAAGAATAAAACAACATCTGCTCTTTCTATTGCGGATAAAGCACGTAAAACAGAATATTTTTCTATTGATTCATAAACCTTACCACGTTTTCTAATACCTGCAGTATCTACGATTACATATTGTTTACCATCATATTTAAATGGTGTATCAATCGCATCACGTGTAGTACCTTGAACATTCGATACAATAGAACGATTTTCATTTAATATTGCATTAACTAAAGACGATTTACCTACATTAGGTTCTCCAATAACCGCAATACGTATGCCTTCATCTTTGGGTTTATTGTCTTTTTCTTTAAATAAACTAATACATGCATCTAACACATCACCTATACCAATACCATGAACACCACTTACAGCAATAGGATCACCAACACCTAATGCATAAAATTCATAAATATTAGCAAGTCTAGAATCATCGTCTACTTTATTTACAGCAAGTACTACTGGTTTTTTTGATCTTTGTAACATTGATGCAATATACTTATCATCATCTGTTAAACCGGTTTTCCCACTTACTACAAATAAAATAACATCAGCTTCCTCTATAGCAATTTCTACTTGTGCTTTAATCTCTGTTTGATATGGTTGATTAGCAATTTGAATACCACCAGTATCAATCAATCTAAATTCTTTTGTAAGCCACGAACAACGGGCATATAAACGGTCTCTAGTTACGCCAGGTGTATCTTCTACTATAGATAATCTTTCCCCTGCTATACGGTTAAAAATCGTTGATTTACCAACATTAGGACGACCAACGATTGCAATTACATCTTGACTCATATTTTCACCTCATCAATCTTTTCATGAACAATGTTCAATATGACATCTACTACTTCTTCAATACTTAAATTAGAAGAATCTACAACTATCGCATCATCTGCTTTTCTAAGTGGTGAATTTTCACGATGTGTATCTTGATAATCTCTTTTTTCAATTTCTTCTTTCAAAGCTTCAAGACTCACATCAAATCCTGCTTCTTTATCTTGTAAGTATCTTCTCATTGCTCTAGCTTCAACAGATGCTGTTAAAAATATTTTTACTTCTGCATCTTTTAAAACAACTGTACCAATATCTCTACCATCCATAATAAAGCCTTTGCTAGCAGCCATTTCTCTTTGTTCATCGACTAATATTTCTCTTACACCTTTTAGCTTAGAAATATTACTAGCAGCCATACTGATTTCTTCAGTACGAATTAATCCTGATACATCTTTCTCATCAACAATAACTTTTCCATCTACTGTTAATTCAATTTTCGTATCTTTTAGCATATCAACTAATTTAATTTCATCTGTTAATGCTATATTTTCATTTAAAGCTTTATATGCTGCAGAGCGATACATTGCTCCAGAATCTAGGTGAACATAGTTCAATTTTTTTCCTATATCTTTAGAAATTGTACTTTTACCAGCAGCACTAGGCCCATCAATCGCAATATTTATCTTTTTCATCCTAAAATACCATTCGCATTCAATATCCAATAAATCACAACAAGTAATACAACAATTAAAACAATAATCAATACTATAAGTACATTGCTTACCATTCTATCAGTATGTTGCATCTTACTTGATACTTCTGATAAGTTATCTTCATAGTTATCTAATTGAGCACGCATTTGTGTCGTCTCATTTAGTAATTGTTGTCTAGCATTACGTTCAGCTTCAAGATGATAATCTAATGTATCACTATGATTCTTTTTAACAACTTTTTTATTACTACTTGATGTATAACTATTCTTATTTGATTTAGCTTCTAATTCTTGCCCTCTTATTAAATTTTGTACTTCAGCAGCGATATCTTCTTTTGTCATCGTAGAAGTATCTAATTCATCATTATCATCATCCATAAATTCTTCAAAAGTACGTTTAGAAGATTTAAATGTAGGTATTTCTGAAGTATAACTAGAATCCTGCTTTTGTTTATTTGTATTCATTGTAGGAATTGAAGCTGAATCTTCATCTTTAAATGAATAAAATGGGTTAGAATCATATTTCTTTTCTTCTACATATGGTTTACTAGGAACTACAGGTGGTTCATCTTTTTTGATAGAATGTAATACATTTAAATCTGTATTTGTACTATATGCATTACCTTGTTCCATATTATATTTTTTCACTTCACGAATATAATCATTCAAATAATCGTTATTATAAGATGAATTAGATTCATGTTGAATTGGTTTAACTGGTTCCGTCTTAGGCTCTTCATTTATTCTAGGAGTTACAATTTCATTTGTATTATCCAAGTATTGTTTACGTCTAGCATGAATAGGATCATACCCTTCATCATCATATGTATTTTGAGGAGCTTCAAAATTGTTAGAATTAATTTCATTTAGTTTTTTTTCAAATCTAGATAAATCTTTACTTTCAATTTTTGTATCTGAATCATTTTGTAATCTATTTCTTAAATCTTCATATTTAGATACTCTTGAATATTTAGCCATATAAAATCTCCGTAATCATTAAGTATTATAACATAATAAAACAGCTAATTATTGCTTGTTTACAATGAACTAGCTGTTGCCTATATACTCTATCAAATTAATTAACGATGTAAAAGTGGTGAAATATGTTTATAGAGTAAAACAGTCACTATACTCACTACAATACCCTTAATAATATTGAATAAAGAAACACAAACTAAAGCAAATGTAAATGTTGAATGAATTATAGGGAAAATAGCTTGTCCCATAGAAATGATTGTTTCTAATGGTAAATGATAGAAATAGCTATAAGCTGGTAATAAAATACCAAAGTTAACAAATACGCCAAATACTGTCATGACTACTGTTCCTAAAACTAAACCTGTAATCGCTGATTTTTTACTTTTATTTTTCTTATAAACTACACTTGCTGGAACTACAAATGCGCAACCAATTAAAAAGTTAGCTACTTCACCAACATACATTGTTCCACTACCAGTAAATAATGTACTTAAAACTACTTTTAACGCCTCTATTGCTACTCCAGCAGCTGGTCCCATTGCAAAACCACCTACTAGAACTGCTACTTCACTAAAATCTAATTTGTAAAATGATGGAGCAACAGGAAGTGGGAAATCAAATTGCATTAATACAAATGCAATAGCGCCTAGAATTGCTATTTTAGCAATCTCTTTTGTTGAAAAATGTTTTTTCTGTGTGTTTGTCATGTTTTTATCTCCTCTTGCCTCAATAAAAAAGAGGCTTCTATGATAAAAACCTCGGGAAAATAAAATAAAAGATAACATACTCTTTCATCCAGACTGTACTGTCGCCACTAGAATTTCACTAGTTCATTCCGTAAACGGGTCGCGGGGTTTACCGCCGGTAAGGAATTACACCTTGCCCTGAGATTTATCTCTTACATTATATACATCATTTATGATTTGTGAATATATTATTTTTAATAGTCACTATGCATATTTATCAATCGATTAAAAATAGCGAGTTTTCTCGCCATTATATTTAGCTATGCATTGGTAGTTACTTCTGTTTGTTCAATATCAATATCATCTAATTTAGCTAAACAGATATCTTCTAATGTTTCTTCTGCAATGAATACACAATTATCTGCAATACGATCAATACATACAAGTAACTTAGAAAAATCTGTAGTCATATCAGCTGAACATGTATTATTTTCTACTCGTTTTATATGTGCTTTACTTAATTGTTTTTGATTTTTACGTAAAGCTTTTTTATCTGTATATACTTTATTTGCTAAATCTATATTTCCATCTTTTAAGGATTGAACCGAATCATCGTAAATCACTTCTACTTTATCTAAGCTATCTTTTAGACCACTTCTAGCTTCAAGCGATAAATCTTTGTTATTTAATGCAAATTTATTACAAATATCATCTATTTCTTTACTTCTATCTGCTATACGGTCAACACTATTTGATACATAAAGTAAACCTGCAACTTGCTCTGCTTGTTGTTCTGTCAAATTACCACTAGATAATAATTTCGTTATATAACTAACAATAGAATCTTGTAATTTTTTTACATTTTCATAAGATTGATCAAAGATTTCTTTATTATTTTCATCATCTCGATTTACGATATATTCTTTCAAACTAAATATTAAATTTTTACAATGGTCAAATAATCTATTAATTTCTTTTGAGACTAAACATATCGCTACAACTGGTTGAGATATTAAGTTCTGATCAATAAATTGTGGTTCATATTCCTTAATTTCATTATTATCTTTCCCTTTTACTAAGAATGTAACGATTTTAACCATCAAAGGAATTAGAGGTAACCAAATTAAGGTACAAACAACATTAAATGTCGTATGTGCATTCGCTATTTGTCTAGAAATCACTTCTACTTCTGGTCCTTTAGGAGAAATAAATTGTACAAATTTTACAAGTACTGGAATAAAGAAAAGAAATAAGATACTACCTGTTATATTGAATATACTATGTGCAACAGCAGTTCTTTTGGCATTAGTAGATTGACCAATTGAAGCAAGTATTGCAGTAATTGTTGTACCAATATTATCTCCAAGTAAGATAGGAATTGCACCACTTAAACCTATAATACTCGTGACTCCATCTACAGAAGCTTGTGAAGCAAAATTTTGTAATACAGCAATTGTTGCAGAACTACTTTGAACAATTAATGTCATCACTAAACCAACTAGTACACCAAGAATAGGAACATTAACTACTTTAGACATTAATTCTATAAATATTGGGCTAGATGCTAAAGGTTTCATTACTTCACCCATAATTTCTATTCCTTCAAATAAAACACCAAAGGAGAAAACAACCATACCAATATTTTTGATTTTTTCTTTTTTACAAACAAAATTCATCATAAAACCAATAAAGATAATTGGATAAATATAATCACTTATCTTAAAGGCAATTAATTGTGCAGTCATGGTTGTACCAATATTGGCTCCAAATATAACAGATATTGCTTGTGGTAATGACATAAGACCAGCACTAACAAAGCCTATTACCATAACAGTAGTAGCACTACTACTTTGCAAAACAGCTGTAACTAAGGCTCCTGCAAGTGCTCCCATAACAGCATTTTTGGTTAAGAAGCTTAAAATTTTCTTCATCTTTTCCCCTGCTGTTTTTTGTAGAGCATCACTCATGCTATTCATACCATAAAGAAATAAAGCTAGACCACCCATTAATCCAAATAAAATCTTTACATAATCATTCATATTTCCTTCACTCATCCTTCAATGTAATAGTATTGTTAAAATAATTTCCTATCTATCGTCTAAAAGTTAATGTTATGTAAAGTTTATGTAAAATGGCTTAGACTATAAAAAAGAGATACTTGTCTATTCACAAATATCTCTAATATTACAATTTAATGCATGATTTTCTTAAAATAACTACACATATTACCAGTTAGTAACATTGATATAACTGTTCCAATACCAATACCTATAATTTTACCTGATAAAATTAATGAAATAATCAAAGCAATACATACACATACAATATCAAATCTTAATTTAACATATCCAAATGTTTTATTAAATTTTGCACCTATCGCATTAACAAATCCATCCGGTGCATTAGGCACTAAATTTTGTGAAATAACTAATGTTGTACCAAACGCTACTAATGTTATAGCAATAAGTAACATCACTAAACCTATAAAAATGTTACTTGCCTCAAAATTGAGTAAAGTATTAAATAAATCAACTAACTTACCAAATAGTAATGAAACTGGTAGTTGTAATACAGTCAAAATATCTATTTTTTTATTTAAGATACATTCACATACAATAAATAAACAATACATCATAAATACTGCATTACCAAGTGAAATAGTTGTCGTTTTAGATAGTACAAATGGCGTGACATTGATTGCTGCTACGCCAAGATTCGTTTTTGTATTAAGTACTACTCCTAAGCATAAAATAACAATGCCTGCTAAATATAAACACACTCTTTTAATCATTTTATATTTTCACCATTCTGACTAATTGTTTCTTTATACCAATAAAATGACTTCTTCTTAGATCTAGCTAAATCTTTTAAATCAAACTCTTCTCGATTTACGCGAACTAAGCCATATCGTTTAGAAAATCCAGAGTGTCCTGATACAATATCCATAAAAGACCAATTACAATAACCAATAAATTCAACACCTAAGTTTATTGCTTTCTTTACAGATAATAAATGCTTATACAAATAATCTATACGGTCATCATCCTCAACATAGCCATTTTCATCTGCTGTTTCTTTATTACCAAAACCATTTTCTGTAATTAACAATGGCAAATGATATCTATCCCATAATAGTCTAGCAACACATTCTAAACCAATATCATCGATTTCCCATCCCCATAATGTCGCCGTTAAGTTTTCATTTTTTACTACTTTATAAATACCAGCTTCTTCTGCAGGAAGTAGTTTAATTGTTAAATCACCTAGATGATTATTTTCATCAGTAGGAAAAGCAGAAATACTTTTAGAAGCGTAATAATTAAATCCAATAAAGTCTGGTCTACTAGCTTTCATGATTCCTAAATCACTATCTAAAACTTCAGGAAACATATCACGATCTTCTAAATATCTTTTAAGTGTAGGATTATATTCTCCTCTTATATTCATATCTAAAATATAGTAATTTCTAATTTCCATCGCATCAAACCAAGCAAGCATGTCTTCAGGTTTATTTGTAGTTGGATACATCATATCAAAGCATACAGCTGGTCCAATCTTTCCACCTTCAACAAGTTCATGGCATAATTTGAATACTTTTGAAGCAGCTACACACATATGATGATTTGCTAAGAACCCTAATTTTTCGTTTATATGTTGGTCATTTCCTTTTAAACCAAGTCTAAAAGGCATATGCACAACGTGATCTTGTTCGTTGATCGTTAACCAATATTTCACACGGTCACCATATGTTTTAAACAAGAATGTTGCATAATTTACATAATCATCAATACTTTGTCTATTAATCCATCCACCATATTGTTCAACTAATCCTTGAGGATATTCAAAGTGATAAATTGTAACAATTGGAGTGATATTTGCCGCAACAAGTTCATCAATTAATGCGTTATAGAAATCAACACCTTTTTGATTCACTTCGCCATTACCATTAGGAAAGATTCTCGTCCAGGCGATAGAGAAACGATATGCTTTTAAGCCACATTCCTTCATTAAAGCTATATCTTCTTTAAAATGATGATAATGGTCACTCGCTACTTCATAATCACAAATATTTGGATTCTTTTCTCTAACATCCATGACAGATAGACCTTTTCCATCATCATGAGCTGCACCTTCACATTGAAATGCTGCAGTTGAACTTCCCCATAAAAAGTTATCAGGAAATGATTTTAAACTTTTTGTTTCCATAATTCACCTCTATTGAAAAGTGGAGCAATGCTCCACTTTTGTATTATTTTTAGTCTTCGTCAAAGCCAATTAGCCAAGTAATAACAAATCCAAGTACAACAGCTATTACTGCTGCAGCGCAAGCTAAGTAGAAGTTAGACATTTCACCACCCATAAAGATAGGTAGAGTCAATAAAGAACAAGATGCAGTGGCATAAGCTCTAATGTCAAATATACCAATGAATACACCTGTTATTGCTGAAGCAATAATTGCAGAAATAAGTGGTTTCTTTAAACGGATAAGTACACCATATAAAGCAGGTTCTGTAACAGATAATAGAGCTGTAATACCTGTAGATAAACCAACTTCTTTATTTTCTTTCTTCTTTGCTTTAACACCAACTGCTAATGCTGAACCAGCAATTGCTAAGTTTGCAGCTAGAGCTTTAGAGAATAATAATGAAGATCCTACAGTAGAAATTTCATTAACAATTAATGGTGTAATAATTGTATGCATACCAACCATAACTAGTAATGGATGTAATGCGGATAATACTGCCATTGATAAGCCACCAAAGCTTGTAATCCATACACAGAAATTAGCTAATGCAGTACCTACGATAGTACCAATAGGTCCTAAAACAATTAATGTTAGTGGGAACATTACTAC
>CAVAZS010000044.1:0-16884 GCA_963593385.1 Lachnospiraceae bacterium
TATAACCGGAACGCTATCAAACGGGTGCTGTCAACCACCCGGCGATGTAACGGCATAGAGGGTAGTATCCCTGCTATTAGAGCCCAGGAGAATTTGCATAGCAAATTACGCTCGTACTGGAGGAGCTAGTTACAAGCCCATCGGTCCTTGGACCGTGGGTAGTTGACTACATAAGACAGGATTAGTGAAATTTAAAAAACCACTTGAAGAGAATGTGGCTATTAATGGATGATTGTGAATTATCTATTTCTAATGAGCATGGTGGTTAGTTATGATGACAATTTTGCATAGAGAAGCTGTTTATTTGTGGTATTACTTTGATATCCAGTTTCGACAGATATTTAAATATTGGGTATTAGGAATTGTTATTGGTTCATTTATTTCAGTTTTTGCTAAAGATAAAATTCATCGTTTATTTGAAAGAATGAATGAGAAAAAAATGGGATTATTTGGTGTTATTCCAGCGAGTTTACTAGGTATTGCTTCACCACTCTGTATGTATGGGACAATACCTATTGCGGCTTCATTTGCTAATAAAGGAATGCGACAGGATTGGATAGCAGCATTTATGATGTGTTCTATTCTTTTAAATCCACAATTAATTGTATATAGCATTGCATTAGGCGGAGTAGCGTTGATTGTTCGTATTGTATCATGCTTTTTGTGTGGGATAATTGCAGGACTACTTGTACATATTTTTTATCGAAATAAACAGTTTTTTACTTTTGGTAAATTTGAAGAATACCAGAGTCATGATACTAATCCTAATTTGATTGTTCGTTTATTAAAAAATATTTGGCGTAATATTAAAGCGACAGGAGGATATTTCTTAGTGGGTATACTACTTTCAGCATTATTCCAAAGATATGTACCTGCAGATAAATTTATTGCATTATTTGGAGGAAATGAAGGCTTTGGAGTGCTTATGGCTGCGACTATTGGAGTACCATTATATGCTTGTGGAGGAGGAACAATACCTTTATTACAAGAGTGGCTTGCGGATGGAATGAGTCTTGGTAATGCGGCTGCTTTTATGATTACTGGTCCAGCTACAAAGATTACAAACTTGGGTGCACTAAAAATTGTTCTAGGATTAAAGCGATTTGTGTTATATCTTTTGTTTGTTGTGTTATTTGCAATGCTAACGGGAATGATTACGAATTTTATATATCATATATAAAGTGAAGACGATGATTAAAATATTTTCGATCATCGTTTTTTTTTTTTGCTATTAAATAGAATGCATTATGCAGCTGGTTCTTTATCAAGCAAAGAATTCAATTTGCTGATTAAAAGATATGGTGATGAATATTGAAGCATATCGTTGTAAAATACAAGAGATGAAATATACAGATAAAAAGATACTTGTTGTCATACCAGCATTTAATGAGGAAAAAAATATATCAAGTGTACTAGAAGAGTTAAAACAATATAACTTCGATGTACTAGTCATAAATGATTGTTCTACGGATCATACAGAAGAATTATTAAAAGATGTAAACCATTTACAGTTACCAGTTAACGTAGGTCTAGCTGGAGTAACACAAATGGGTTTTAAGTATGCCTATGAAAATAATTATGAATCTGCTGTAGTAATAGATGGCGATGGGCAACATGATCCTAGTTTTATTTCTTCTTTAGTAAAAGAACTTGATGAAGGATATGACTATGTGATTGGCTCTAGATTTGTGACAGAAAAAAAGCCATATACAATGCGTATGATTGGCTCTAGGATATTGTCCACACTTATTCAATTAAAAACAGGCAAGAAAATATCAGATCCTACTAGTGGTATGAGAGTGTTAGGGAAAAGAGTGCTAAAAGAATTTAGTGAGAATATGAATTTTATTGCGGAACCTGATGCAGTAGCATATATCATCAAAAGAAACTATAAAGTAAAAGAAGTACAAGTGACGATGAAAGAAAGAACTGGTGGAGTGAGTTACTTCCATAATCCGCTTAAATCGATTAAATATATGTATGATACAATCATTAGTATAGTATTTTTAGCTTGAGGTTATTATGAATGATATTATTCCAATTGGATTACAAATTATATTAATCATCGCAGCGATAGTTGTATTTGCATTTGTTGTAAGAAGTTCAATTAGAACAAAGATGGATGCTAAATCTGCTGTGTTATGGATATCGTGGGCGCTAGGGGTATTAATTATTGGTATATTCCCTGAAATTACAGAATGGTTTGCAAAACTTATAGGGATACAATTTGCGGCTAACTTTGTATTCTTATTAATGATATTTTTCTTGTTTTTATTCACTTATAATATTTATATAGAAATGAGTAAGATGAAAAAAGAAATTAAACAATTAAACTATGAAATAGCTGTATTAAAACAGAAAGAAGGAAATAAAGAATGAAAATAGGTGTTGCTGGACTTGGATATGTAGGATTATCAAATGCGGTATTACTATCACAACATAACGAAGTATATGCATATGATATCAATAAGAATATTGTAGAGATGTTACAAAATAAAAAATCACATATTAAAGATGCTGAAATAGAAGACTATTTAGCGAATAAAGAATTAAATTTACATGTAACAAATAGTACAGATGAAGCATATAAAGATGCTGACTATGTGATTGTAGCGACACCAACAAACTATGATCCTGATAAGAATTATTTCGATACTAGTTCTGTAGAAAGTGCTATAGAAGCGATTCTTTCTGTGAATCAGAATGCGACTATTATTATTAAATCGACTGTTCCTGTTGGTTATACATTAGAACTAAGAAAAAAATACGATACTGAAAATATTATCTTTAGCCCTGAATTCTTAAGAGAAGGTAGAGCGCTATACGATAACTTATATCCATCAAGAATTATTGTTGGTAGTAAGACAGAACGAGCTAAGGTATTTGCGTCATTATTAAAAGAAGCAGCTTTAAAAGAAGATGTAGAAGTATTATTTACAGGTTCTACAGAAGCTGAAGCGATTAAGTTATTTGCAAATACATATTTAGCATTAAGAGTAGCTTACTTTAATGAATTAGATACATATGCTGAAGTAAGAGGATTAAGTACAAAGGAAATTATTGATGGTGTATGTTTAGATCCTCGTATTGGTAGTCATTATAATAATCCTTCATTTGGTTATGGTGGATATTGCTTACCAAAAGATACAAAACAATTACTTGCTAACTACAATGAAGTGCCTGAAAATCTAATTGAAGCAATTGTTGAATCAAATCGTACAAGAAAAGATCATATTGCAGAAATGATTCTAAAGAAGAATCCTAAAGTTGTTGGTGTATATCGTTTAACAATGAAATCAAATAGTGATAACTTCCGTTCTTCTAGTATTCAAGGAATTATGAAGCGTATCAAAGCAAAAGGTATTCCTGTTATTGTTTATGAACCAACAATGAAAGAAGAAGAGTTCTATCATAGTAAAGTTGTAAGAGACTTAGAAGAATTTAAGAAAGAAGCAGATGTCATTATCTGTAATCGTATGAGTAAAGATTTAGATGATGTCATTGATAAAGTTTATACAAGAGATTTATTTAAGAGAGATTAGTAAAAATGTGTAAGTGAAGGCTTACACATTTTTAAAAATCACTATATTTTAGGTTAATAGGTTAAATGGAGACATGATATATGTTGAATGTTTATGTAGGTAGTATAAAAGGTGAAATTTATAATACATCAATGTATTTTGATCATACATATTTAAATGAATGGCTTATAGATGACTTATCACAAAAGATGATTAAATCTATTGACAAAGCTGAAGTTTTTGAATCGCGTGCTATTAAAAATAAACATTTTGGAATAATGTCTATAATGCAATTATCAGAAGGTGCAAAAACATTATTATTACTTCAAAATGGCAAAAAACAGTACTATAACGCTTCTACTTGTGGAGATAATTGTGCTAAATGGATTTTAAAAATTGCTAAGCAGTCTAAAGAAGATATTTATATCACATTACATCATGTGATGAATTTTGGCGATAAACCTTTTGAAATTCGGATAGTCAATAATGATGTTATTGTGCATAATTATGATGAATATTTAAAGATAGTCATTGATTTATTACATGAAAATGATTGATAAAGTGCCTTTATTAGAGGATTAATAAATTTATGAAAGATTTCTTCCATCCACAAAATGCTTCTGTAAAAACATCACGTATTTTATATACACCATCTGTTTTTGCGAAAACTTCACTTCTTTATTTACAAGAAGTAGGATCCTTAGAGGCTTTATATCCTCATACATCAACAAGAGAGAATCTTGTGTCTTTCTTGTTTTTTGTCGTGACTAGCGGAAATGGAAAATTAACATATGAAGGGAAAGTATATGAACTAGAACAAGGTGATTGTGTTTTTGTGGATTGTAAAAAAGCATATAGTCATTCAACAACTATAAATTTATGGAAGTTAGATTGGGTTCATTTTTACTCTTCTACAATGTCATCGATTTATGATAAATATCTAGAACGCGGTGGAAAACCAGTATTTCATGTTAGTGATTTAAGTAGTTTTACAACATTAATTCATGAATTATATGATTTAGCTTCTTCTTCAGATTACATAAGGGATATGCGTATCAATGAAAAACTAAGTAATCTTTTAACTTTGATTATGAAAGAGTCATGGAATCCTGATAATAAGATGACCACCTCTAGGAAAAGATTGGAACTAGAAAATATTAAAAATTATTTAGATGAACATTATACAGAACATATATCTTTAGAAGATTTATCTAGCCAATTCTTTATTAATAAATTTTATCTAACAAAAATCTTCAAAGAATCTTATGGAATTACAATTAATAACTATTTGATTTCTAAAAGGATTACGAAAGCAAAACAATATTTACGCTTTACAGATATGACGGTAGATGAAATTGCACAAGCGATAGGAATAAGTGATGTGAATTATTTCTGTAGGATGTTTAAAAAAGTAGAAGGGATGAGCCCTACTACTTATAAGAAGAAATGGTAGTATAACCAACTTTAACCTACAAAATAATAAATGTAGGTTAAAGTTGAATGCTTTTTTATGTCACTCATGTTATCACTAGATTTACAAACTTGCTAATATCGCAAACAAAATTAGTAAGTTTGTAAACTTATCCTTTGATAATGTGTGATTACTTATTTTTGCTTCGAACGAATAGATTTTAATATTTCATTTAAGTTATCTGACGTTAAAACATCTGGATATTTAATTTCAAAGTCTATTAACGAATTGAAATTTTCAGATTCGCTATCTCGTAAAGAAAGATAATAGTTACGATAATTATTATCCTTAAAAACATCTTCTATAAAATGTTTAGATCCATCTGGAATTTTATCGTAATCACCATATAAATTGATTATAGCTTTTTTGATTTCTTCAAATGTTAAAGATTTACCCATCTTTTCATGTTCAATTAGTATTCCAACAATATCTGATAAGTCATTTTTATAATTTCTAGCAGACATTAATTTCATAGCAATTAAATATTCTCCTGAAATAGTTCTTACTTCTAAGATATTAGAAAAAGTTTTGTAATATTTTGAATACTGAACTAATTTGCTGGAATAAGAACTTGTTTGCTTGAAATCTGTATTTATCCATGCCTGTGGTAAATTTAATTCTTCTTGAACGATACTAATTGCTTCTTTCATTGCTGAAGAAGCTTGAATGATTGCGTCAATATCAGTAGTCATATCTCGAAAACCATAATTGATTAAAATGGATGCACCACCAACAATAATGATTTCAGCAGGTGTTTTAGTGCCGTTTAGTTTTCGGAATGTTTTCCCTAATTCTTTTAAATAGGAATCAATATTGATTTTGTCTATTACGAAATCATGCGACATCACGTATCTCACTTTCCACAATATTATGTTGAATAAATTCTGGTATCGAATTTTTGATTGCTTCATCTTTAATTGAATCATCATTCATTACAGCTGCTTTCACTAAAATGCTAGATGGGAAAATAGGTTCATCTAATTTTTTGCACCGCAAATCATTATATTTTGTATATAAAGGTATATCATTTTCACGTGATAAATAATCAAGCATGGATAATAAATAAAGTGATTCTGGATACCAACCTTTTTCAAAATAAATGTCAATGCGATTACTTGTAATCGTCATTTCAATAAAACTGAGATCTCCTAAATCTTTCACTTTATGACAAATACTACTTTTAAATAGATCAAAAGATGGTCTATATTCTTCTTGATTTTTCTCTTCTAAATCTGCTTCAACAATCGAATCTATAGAAACAGATAATGCTTTAGCTAATTTGTAAATTGTTCCTACAGAACATTTTTCTAAATTTGTTTTACCACTACATATATCTGATAAAGTAGCTTGTGGTATACCACTTTCTTTGCTTAGTTTGTACATAGTAGTGTTATTCTTTTTTATTAAGTCATTAATAATCATATTCATCACCAAATAAATTATACATCGGTACACCGAATTATTCTATATGATGATATATGTCATAAAAATGCTAATGATAATAGATGAATTTGAGGAATAACGAATATAATACATTAATAATAAAAACCAATATTGTGCTAATATTTACAATTTTATTATATTTTTATGTATTCTATATTTGATAAACTGTATAAGAAAGAAAGTTGGTATTTTATGAAAAAAGCATTAATAACAGGTATTACAGGACAAGATGGTTCTTACTTAGCAGAATTTTTATTAGAAAAAGGATATGAAGTACACGGTATTGTACGTCGTGCATCTATTTCTAATACTGCTAGAATTGATCATTTATTAAAAGAAAATAAGATTAAATTACATGATGGAGACTTAACAGATTCTTCTGGCTTAATTCGCTTAGTTGGTGAAATAAAACCGGATGAAATTTATAACTTAGCTGCTCAAAGTCATGTTCAAGTATCATTTGATGCACCAGAATATTCAGGTGATGTAGATGCGTTAGGTGTACTTAGAATACTAGAAGCAGTAAGAGTTTGTGGACTTACAAAAACTTGTAAAGTATATCAAGCTTCTACTTCTGAGCTATATGGAAAAGTTGAAGAAGTTCCACAAAGAGAGACAACACCATTTCATCCATATAGCCCATATGCTGTTGCTAAACTATATGGTTATTGGATTATCAAGGAATATCGTGATGCTTATGGTATGTTTGCGGTAAATGGTATTTTATTCAATCATGAAAGTGAGAGAAGAGGAGAAAACTTCGTTACACGTAAGATTACTTTAGCTGCTGGTAGAATTGCAGAAAGCTTACAAGATCATCTAGAACTAGGAAACATGGATAGTTTAAGAGATTGGGGCTATGCAAAAGATTATGTTGAATGCATGTGGCTAATCTTACAACAAGAAAAACCAGAGGACTTTGTTATTGCGACTGGTGTACAACATACAGTTAGAGATTTTACAGAAAAAGCATTTAAAGCTAATGGTATTGATATCCGTTGGGAAGGTAAAGGCTTAGAAGAAAAAGGATATGACGCTTCTACTGGTAAGCTGCTTGTATCAGTTAATCCACAATGGTTTAGACCAACTGATGTAGATAACTTATGGGGTGATCCAACAAAAGCTAAGACGGTTTTAGGATGGAATCCACAAAAAACAAGTTATGAAGAACTAGTAGAAATCATGGCGAAACACGATAGAGAACTTGCAAAGAAAGAAAAGGCAATGAGTTTATGATGGAAAAAGATGCGAAGATTTATGTTGCAGGACATAGAGGAATGGTAGGTAGTGCTATCGTTCGTGAACTACAAAAACAAGGATATACAAATATTATTACAAGAACACACAAAGAATTAGACTTATGTAGACAAGATGCAGTAGAAGAATTCTTTGCAAAAGAAAAACCAGAATATGTATTTTTAGCGGCTGCTAAAGTTGGTGGAATCGTCGCTAATAAAGAAGCTTTAGCTGACTTTATGTATCAAAACATGATTCTAGAAATGAATGTCATTCATTCTGCTTGGAAAAATGGATGTAAGAAATTAGAGTTCTTAGGCTCTTCTTGTATATATCCTAGACTTGCGCCTCAACCTATGAAAGAAGATTGCTTATTAACTTCAGAATTAGAAAAAACAAATGAAGCATATGCCTTAGCGAAAATATCAGGATTAAAGTATTGTGAATTCTTAAATAGACAATATGGTACAGACTATATTAGTGTTATGCCAACAAATTTATATGGTCCTAATGATAATTATCATCCAACACATAGTCATGTATTACCTGCATTAATTCGTCGTTTCCATGAAGCTAAAGTAAATCACTTAGATACAGTAACTTGTTGGGGTGATGGAACACCATTAAGAGAATTTTTATATGTAGATGATTTGGCAAATCTATGTGTTTTCTTAATGAATAACTATAGTGGTAACGAAACAGTAAATGCTGGTACGGGTAAAGAAGTAACAATTAAAGAATTAACAGAACTAGTTGCGAAAGTAGTTGGTTATACAGGAAAGATAGAATGGGATACATCTAAACCTAATGGAACACCAAGAAAGCTATTAGATGTTTCTAAAGCTAAAAATCTAGGTTGGGTATATCAAACAGAACTAGAAGATGGTATTAAATTAGCTTATGAAGATTTCTTGAATAATCCAATGAGAGCGGAGAGATAACACATGAATATCATATTATTATCAGGTGGATCAGGAAAAAGGCTATGGCCTCTTTCTAATGATGTCAGATCAAAACAATTCATTAAGATCTTCAAGAAAGAGGATGGCTCATATGAATCGATGGTACAAAGAGTATACCGTCAAATTAAGAAAGTAGATCAAGATGCTAGTGTAACGATTGCGACTAGTAAGACGCAAGTATCTACGATTCATAATCAATTAGGGGATGATGTAGGAATAAGTGTAGAACCATGTAGAAGAGATACATTTCCTGCAATAGCATTAGCTACAGCATATTTAGTAGATGTATTAAAAGTAGATCCTAGTGAATCAGTTGTTGTATGTCCTGTAGATCCATATGTAGAAGATAGCTATTTTGAAGCGTTAAAAGAGTTATCAGATGAAGCGAGTAGTTCTAGTGCTAATTTAGTACTCATGGGAATTGAGCCAACATATCCTAGTGAAAAATATGGTTATATCATTCCTACAAGTAATGAGAAAATTAGTAAAGTATCTACATTCAAAGAGAAACCTACAGCAGATGTCGCAAAAGAATATATCGCTAAAGGTGCTTTATGGAATGGTGGCGTATTTGCTTATAAACTACAATATGTACTAGATAAAGCGCATGAATTAATGGAATTTAAAGATTACGATGACTTATTTAATCGTTATGAGACATTAAATAAGATTTCTTTTGACTATGCTGTTGTAGAACATGAAAAAGAAATTGAAGTCATTCGCTATAAAGGTACATGGAAAGATTTAGGTACATGGAATACTTTGACAGAAGCGATGGAAGAAGAAATCGTTGGTAAAGGTGAATTGAACGGTACTTGTACAAATGTACATATTGTAAATGAGATGGATGTACCGATACTCGCAATGGGATTACATGACGTTGTAATATCTGCATCTAATGAAGGAATTCTTGTTTCAGATAAGGAACAAAGCTCTTACATTAAACCATTTGTGGATAAATATGAACAACAAGTTATGTTTGCGGAAAAGTCTTGGGGAAACTTTAAAGTATTAAATATTGATCAAAAATCAATGACAATACAAGTTACTTTAAATAAAGGACATAAGATGAATTATCATAGCCATGAACATCGTGATGAAGTATGGGTAATTACTAGTGGTACAGGTAAGACAATCGTTGATGGTATGGAACAAAATGTAAAAGCTGGAGATGTCATTACTATGGCTAGAGGATGTAGACATACAATCATTGCGGATAGTGAACTAAAGCTAATTGAAGTTCAACTAGGTGAAGATATTCAAGTGAAAGATAAAAAGAAATTTGATTTGGAATACTAAGATGAGTAATAAGAATAGTCCTTTATTTCTTAGACCAACAGGTAAAGATTACTTATGGGGTGGAACAAGATTAAATGATGAATTTGCAAAGGGGATAGATATGTATCCTCTTGCGGAAACATGGGAATGTTCAACACATAGTGATGGGCCTAGTTTTGTTATAAATGGGATATATGCAAATGAAACATTAACTTCTGTATTAGAAATGCATCCTGAATATTTAGGGGATAAATATAAGGGTAAGAAAGAATTACCAATTCTCATTAAATTCATTGACGCAAAAGAAGATTTATCGATTCAAGTTCATCCTAGTGATGAATATGCATTTAGTCATGAAAACGGCGAACTTGGTAAAACAGAAATGTGGTATGTACTAGATGCCACAAAAGATGCGAAACTTGTATATGGTCTAAGAAGAGATATTTCAAAAGAAGAATTAAGAAAATCTATTGAAGAAAATACATTAACGAGTATTTTACAATATGTACCAATTCAAAAGAATGATGTATTTTTTATTCCTTCAGGAATGATTCATGCGATTAGTAAGGGAGCCCTAGTTGCTGAGATTCAGGAAAGTTCAAATTTAACTTATCGATTATATGACTATAATCGTTTAGACAAGAATAATCAAAAAAGAGAATTACATATAGATAAAGCATTAGAAGTTGCGAATTTAAAAAGTGCTAGTGAACCTAGACAACCACTACGTGTATTAAAGTATGAACAAGGTAAAGCATCAGAACTATTATGCCGTTGTAAGTATTTTGAAGTATATCGTATGTTAATTAATACAGAAAGAAGACAAGTTGTGACATATGCGTCAGATAGCTTATCTTTTAGAGTATTATTATGTGTCGATGGTTGTGGATTAATCCAAAGTGATGTAGAAGCTAGACCATTTTATAAAGGTGATTGTATTTTTGTGCCAGCTAATTCAAAAGAATTAGTAATACACGGGCAAGCTATATTTTTAGATATAAGAGCATAGAAAATAGGTGAAGTTATGGAAATTAAGAAAGAATATGAACGTTGGTTAGAAAAAGCGGTATTAGATCAAGATTTAATCGATGAACTAAAAGGAATGAATGATACACAAATAGAAGATGCGTTTTATCGTAATTTAGTTTTTGGTACAGGTGGTTTACGTGGGGTGATTGGTGCAGGAACAAACCGTATCAATGTTTATACAATTGCTAAAGCATCACAAGGCTTAGCAAATTACCTTAACAAAAAGTATGAACAACCTTCTATTTGTATTGGTTATGATAGTCGTATTAAAAGTGATGTATTTGCTCGTGTTGCGGCAAATATTATGATACAAAATCATATTAAAGTATATTTATGGCCTACACTTATGCCTGTTCCTACAGTTTCTTTCGCGACTAGATACATGCATGCCTCAAGTGGTGTTATGATAACCGCATCACATAATCCTAGTAAATATAATGGTTATAAAGTATATGGTAGTGATGGTTGTCAAATTACTACAGAAGCTGCTGCAGAAATATTAAATGAAATTGAAAGTCTAGATATCTTTAACGACGTAAAGATAGAAGATCACAGTTCTGAAATAGAATATATCAAAGATGAAGTATATACAGCTTTTGTGAGTGAAGTAAAGAATCAGTCAGTATTATATGATGAAGAAGTCAATAAAGATGTATCGATTGTATATAGTCCATTAAATGGTACAGGTTTAAAACCAGTTACGCGTACTTTAAAAGAGATGGGATATACAAATATCTTTGTTGTGCCTGAACAAGAAAATCCTGATGGACACTTCCCTACGTGCCCATATCCTAACCCAGAAATTAAAGAAGCTATGGCATTAGGAATGAAATATGCTAAAGAAAAGAACGCAGATTTATTACTTGCGACTGATCCTGATTGTGACCGTGTAGGTATAGCTGTAAAAGATACAAATAATGAATATGTATTATTATCAGGTAATGAAACTGGACTATTATTACTAGACTATATTTGTAGTCAAAAAGTAAAACATCATACTATGCCAACTAACCCAATACTCGTTAAAACAATAGTCACAACAGATTTAGCAGAAGCTATTGCTAAACATTATGGTGTACAGGTTGTAAATGTATTAACTGGATTTAAGTTTATTGGTGAACAAATTGGTAGACTAGAAAAGAATAATGAAGAAAATCGTTATATCTTTGGTTTTGAAGAAAGCTATGGATATTTAACGGGTACATATGTTCGTGATAAAGATGGAGTAGACGCAGCATATATGATTTGCGAAATGTTTAGTTATTACGCAACTCGTGGGATTAGTCTTTTAGATAGACTAAATGAGTTATATCAAACATATGGTTATGCCTTAAATACATTACATAGTTATGAATTTGATGGTAGTGCTGGCTTTACACGTATGCAAAATATCATGGAAGCATTTAGAAAAGATATTTTTGCGATTAGCGATAAGAAGGTGCTAAAAGTATTAGATTATAACAATGGATTAGATGGTTTACCTAAATCGAATGTGATTAAGTTCATCCTAGAAGGTAATTCTTCTGTTGTTGTTAGACCTAGTGGAACAGAACCTAAACTAAAACTTTATTTAAGTATTTGCGCTAGTGATAAAGATAAGGCTACAATAGTTGAAAAAGAGGTATTAGCATCTCTTCTTCAATTAGGTGGTATAGATGAAAAAGATTAAAGTTAACTTTTGCGATTTCCATAAAGGATTTGATAAAGAACATAATGAATATATGGATGTTCTAAGAAAAAAATATGATGTAGAGATATCAGATGATCCTGATTATCTTATTTATTCATGTTTTGGAACAGACTATTTAAAATATGACTGTATTCGTATTTTCTATACAGGTGAATGTATAGTCCCTAATTTTAATGATTGTGATTATGCAATAGGTTTTGATCGTATTACTTTTGGAGATAGATATGTAAGAGTACCAATTTATCTTTTACATCGATTTAAGAAAGATTACTTAGCAATATTAGATAGAAAAGAATTCACAAAAGATGACTTAGATAAAAAAGAAGGATTCTGTAGCTTTGTCTATTCAAATTGTTTTGCACAAGATATTCGAACAGAAATCTTTAATAAATTATCAGAATATAAACAAGTATCATCTGGTGGTAGATACTTAAATAATATCGGTGGAGCAGTAAAAGATAAAAACGCATTTCAAACAAAACATAAGTTTTCAGTAGCATTTGAAAATTGTACCTATTCAGGTTATTCTACAGAAAAGATAGTAGAATCGTTTAGTGCTTATACAATTCCAATTTATTATGGTGATCCAGATATCGCATTAGATTTTAATGAGAAAGCTTTTATCAATTGCCATAATTATAAAAATTTAGATGAGGTAGTAGAAAGAGTAAAAGAAATTGATCAAAATGATGAATTATATCTTTCTATGATTAATGAAAATCCAATTAAACAAAAAGCAGATTTAGACGCATTCGCAAATTTCTTCTATTACATCATTGATCAAGATTACGAGAAAGCATTCAGAAGACCAGTATCTTTATATACAAAAGCAAATGATGCAATGTTTAGAAGACATGCATTCTTTGAAAACTATATCTATAAATACTATAAATATGCTAAAAATGAAGTGACTAGATTAAAGACAGGTACGTTATTATCATCTAAAAGAACAAAATGACTTGCTTTTTCGTGCAGAATTGAGTAGATGGAACTTGCTTTTTCGTGCACATCACTGAATTATTAAAATTACAGTGACATTTACAGTGACATTTACAGTGACATTTACAGTGACATTTACAGTGACATTTTGATACTTATATGCTATATTTCGCATAGGTGCAAAATATGAATTTTGGTAAAGAAACAGAAACAATAGAATTTAAGAAAAGTACTAGTGAGTTAAAGGAAGGAATGATATCTATTTCTTCCATTTTAAATAAGCATGGAATAGGTACATTATATTTTGGAATTAAGCCTAATGGGGATGTGATTGGTCAAGAAGTATCTGAATCCTCATTAAGGGATGTTTCTAGGATAATTTATGAATCAATTAAACCACAGATATATCCAATTATTCATGAAGAAATCATAGAAGATAAACATATTATAAAAGTTGAATTTAATGGTGAAGAAAAGCCATATTCAGCATATGGGCGTTATTATTTAAGGACAGCAGATGAAGATAGAGAAATTAGTCCGTTAGAATTGAAACACTTTTTTACAGCAAATGAATATAAAGAAAAGTGGGAGAAAACAGTCACTGATATTTCGGCAGATAATGTTAACAAAAAATGCGTTAAGGAGTTTTGTGGAAATGCAATTGCGGCCGGAAGATTAGCTGAAGGAAAATATTCTGTTCCAACAATACTTAATCGATTTGGTTTAGCAAAAGATGGATATCTTACAAATGCCGGCAATGTATTATTTGGTAAAAAATATCCTGTAACACTAAAAGCAGCTGTATTTGCAACAGATGAAAAACTAACTTTTCTAGATATGCAAATGTATGAAGATAATATATTCAATCTTTTGAAATTAGCAGAAATATATATTTCTAAAAATATAAATTGGCGTGTTGAAATAAATGGATTAGAAAGAGAAGAGATACCAGAAATACCTATAGCTGTAATAAGAGAAGCATTAGCAAATAGTTTTGCACATTCTATCTACAATGGTAATACTTATCACGAAATATGCATTTATCCTAGTAAGGTGACAATTTACAGTCCTGGTCCATATGCTAGTAGTTTTAAGCCGGAAGATTACATAAAAATGAATATTGAATCTTCTATAAGAAATGAAACAATCTCAAAGATTTTATACATGAATAAATCTATTGAACAGTTTGGTAGTGGATTTAAAAGAATAGATAGTTTATGCAAAGATGAAAAAATAAAATATTCCTATGAAGCTACAGATATTGGTTTTACATTTATTATTTATAGGAAATTGAATAATATAGTTCATTCAAACAAAACTCTTAAAGTAAATAATCAATTAAAACTAACTAAAACAGAAAAACTAATTTTAAATTTATTACAAATAAATCCGAATTATACTAGAGATGAACTCGCAGAAGCAATTTCTAAAACAGTAAGAACAGTTCAAAGAGGATTAGATTCATTAAGAGATAAGGGTCTAATTGTTAGAGAAGGTAGTGATAAATCAGGTTATTGGGTTATTGATGTGAATAATAAAGAATAAAGCATATAAAAATAAATTGAGTCAATTTTTGGGTCGTTTTTTAAAAGATGATGAAGATGAAGTTATTTACAAGAATCAGTTTAATAAATAAAAAATGGGACATCTTTTGAAACACCTTTTAAATCTTAAAAATGGCGTAATTATGCGATATATATAACTTACAATCATATAACTTTATGCTTGGTATTTAACTGATATGGAACGAAAAAATGGGACGGATTGAACTGGATACTAAAACACCTTTATTTGGTATAAATAAACGAAATTTTCTGAATTTTCTTATTTTAAAAAATAAAAAATGGAACGAATAATGGAACGAATGATTGAAGATAAAAAAAGAATTTAAGAATAGAAAGCCATGATTTAAAATGAAACAAGTTTTGAATCAAGTTAGTATTTCTTTTGAAATAAGTTGGTTTGAAACATAAAAAAAAGATAGGTGGTAACATGAAAATACTTTTTGTCGCAACAGTGGATTTGCATATACAAACATTTCATTTAAGAACAATACACGAATTAAGTGCTAGAGGAGACATAGTAGATGTCGTAACAAATGGTACATATACAAATGATGATATACATCATAAATATACGTTACCATTTTCTAGAAATCCTCTTAGCTTAGATAATGTAAAAGCAAAGAATGAACTAAGAAAGATATTAATTCAAGAAAAGTATGACATTATGTCTTGTCATACTCCTTTAGCTGCGTATTTTGCTAGAGTTGCTTCGAAGGGATTAGACATGAAAGTAATTTATACTGCTCATGGATTTCACTTCTATAAAGGTGCACCACTTGTAAATACATTAATTTATAAGAATATGGAAAAAATAGCTGCTAAGTATACAGATACATTAGTGACAATTAATCCTGAAGATTATGAAGCGGCTAAAAAGTTTACTTATAAACCTAATGGTGGTCCTATTTATATACCTGGTGTAGGAATAGATGTACATAAGATACAATCCTTAAAATATAGCAAAGAAGAAATAAGAAAAGAATTAAATTTGCCAAGTGATGCTTTTGTCATGTATTCGATTGGTGAACTAAATGAAAATAAGAATCATCAATTTGTTATAGATACAATGAAAGATGAGTTACTAAATAGTAATACTTATTATGTTATAGCAGGAGATGGTAAGTTAAGAGATTACTATAAAGAATATTTAGAAAAAGAACATCTACAAGATAAAGTATTATTTCTAGGATTTAGAAAAGATGCTAGAAGATTACTATATGGTGCAGATATATTTGTGTTCCCATCTAAAAGAGAAGGATTGCCAGTATCTGTTATAGAAGCTATGTCTGCTGGACTACCTATTATTGCGACAGATATTAGAGGTAATCATGATCTCATTCAAAATGATAAGAATGGTTATCTATATGCAGTAGATGATAGTAATACATTAAAAGATAGAATACATACATTAATGAATGATGTAGAATTAAGAAATACATTAGGATTACAAGCTCGGGATGATGCTGAACTATATTCTATAGAGAATGTAGATCCAATGATTATGAAACTATACCGTTAGTTAAGTTTTACTAAGATGCCTAAACATAACCAGAAATATAAAGTTTCTATATTTAAAGGTGCTCCAATAATACAGATGTCAAATAATGATTCAATAAAAATAGACATCACTAGAACTAGTATCCATCTTAGATTACTAGAAAATATAGTTTTTATATTTTTTGTTAGTGATTGAATATTTAAAATGATAAAGATAATAAATAGTACTAATCCAACAATACCACTATAGAGT